>CAMATG010000283.1 GCA_945860645.1 Candidatus Sulfopaludibacter sp. SbA3
TCTCGATAAGGAGTGTTTTGTTTCCGTCGGGGCCATATTATGATGCAGGGATGAAGCTCCTGGCTGTCCTGCTGGTGGGGTCGTCCATCGCCCTTTGGGGCCAAACGCGCGGCGAGATACTGGCGGCGATGAAGCGGGCGGCGGGATTCTATGTGGAGAAGGTGTCGACGGGAGGCGGGTACCATTTCGCATACGCCGACGATTTGAGCTTCGGGCGGAGCGAGCACGGCGAAGGGCCGACGCAGGTGGAGACGCAGCGGGAAGGGACGCCCGCGGCTGGGATGGCGTTTTTGGAAGCCTGGTGGGTAACGGGAGATCGTTACTATTTAGAGGCGGCGGCGAAGGCGGCGCGGGCTGGAGTGGCGGGACAGTTGTGCAGCGGCGGCTGGGATTATGTGATCGAGTTTGATCCCGCGAAGCGGGCGAAGTTTCCGTATCGGGCGGATGAGAATTGTGGTGTTTTAAAGGGCCCACCGACGACGCTGGACGATAACGTGACGCAGGCAATGGTGCGGCTGTTGATGCGTGTAGACGAGGAGTTGAAATTCAAGGACGCGGCGATTCATGACGCGGTGGTGTTTGCATTGGACAAGCTGATGGCAGCGCAGTATCCGAACGGGGCGTGGCCGCAGCGGTTCACGGCGCCTCCGGTGGCGGCGAAGTTCCCGGTGCGGCAGGCGAGCTATCCGGAGAACTGGTCCCGGACGTGGACGAAGAAGTCCTACGAGGGGCACTACACGTTTAACGACAACTCGATTGCGGACATGATTGATATGTTCCTGGAGGCCGCTCAGATCTACAGCGACTCGCGGTACCGGGCGGCGGCGGAGCGCGGGGGCGGGTTCATTTTGCTGGCCCAGATGCCGGCGCCGCAACCGGGCTGGGCACAGCAGTACGATGCCGAGATGCATCCGGCGTGGGCGCGGCAGTTTGAGCCGCCTTCGGTGACAGGTGGCGAGACGCAAGGGCTGATTCGGGTGCTGTTATTGCTGCATGGCGAGACGGGGGAGGGGAAGTACCTGGACGCGGCGGGGCGGGCGTTGGCTTGGTTGGAACGGTCGGTGATTCCGGGGAAGGGGAAGCTGGCACGGTTCTATGAATTGAAGACGAACCGGCCGCTCTACATCACGAAAGGGACGCAGGTGACGGCGAAGGGACTGGGTTCGGCGCGGATTGATGGGTACGAGCTGAGCTACGACGACGGGAGTGTGATTACCTATTACGCCGTGGTGGTGGGGGCGGAGAAGTTGCCGGCGTTGCGGGCGGCGTACGAGGCTTCGCGGTTGACGCGGGTGAAGCGAGTGGGGCGGTTGCATGGGTTGTCGCCGTGGTCGGATTCGCAGCGGCCGCGGGGCGGAAAAGTAGACGGGTTGATTGCCGGTTTGGACGCGCGCGGGGCGTGGGTGGAGGAAGGGGTGATTGGGAAAGCGGATAAAGTTGTCAGCGTATTTGCTGCGCGGGATATGGTGCTGACGATCAACGGGCACGCGGTGCCGGTGAAGGAGAACGACAAGATCGAACTGTTCAACGGGGCGCAGCCGCCGCGCGGGAAGGTGATTCGGACTACGACGTTTGCGCGGAATCTGGAGCAGTTGGCAGGGGCACTCGGTCGAAGTCGCTGAGCTTGGCGAGGTCGATGGAGACGACGCCATCGGCGGTGGTGCCGAAGAGGTCGGTGAACTTGCCGCCGCTGACGATGTCGTTATCGGCATAGGAAAACCGGGTGTGCACGGTTTGGGAGAAGGTCTCTTCGGTGGCGGAGATGGAGACGAAGATTTCGGGGTCGGCGTCGATGATCTGTTGCTGCGTACGGTTAAAGAAAGGGCTGGTTTCGTCGATGGGGTGAACGATGACCCATTGGGTGGGCAGGAGCACGACGCTGTCGCGCTCGAGCGGGAGTTGGCGGAAGCGGCGAATGGGGCGGCCTTCAGCGGGATGGTCCATCCAGCTGTAGGTGACGGTGGCCTTCACGTCGATGAGTTGGCTTTCGCGGCCATTGGCGACGCGGAACATGAGGCCGGTGCGGGTACCCTGGTAGGGAGAAACGAGGGCGACTTTGCTGCGCAGGATGTGCGCTGACGGTCGGGAGAAGCGGGCGAAAAGAATGCCGGTGATGAGCGCAAAGCCCATGAGGCCGCTGAGCGCTTCGAAGGCGACCAGGGCGTTCGCGGCGGTGCCCTTTGGGGTCATCTGTCCGTAGCCGATGGTGGCGATCGTTTGAACGGAGAAGAAGATGGCGTTGTGCCAGGGGGCATTGGGTTCGCCGCCCTGGATGGCGCCTGGGCCGGCGGCGATGTAGAGGCAGGCGAAGGCGGCGTTGGCGGCGATGTAAAAAGCCAGGACGTAGAGGAAGAATCGCGGCCAGGTGACCGTGATCATGTGTTGGTAGACGTTGAGCGACTGCCAGAATCCATGGCCGAGGCGCACGACGTTGAGCGTGCCATCGGGGCGCATGATGCGCTTCTGGTTGGATTGGGCGATGCGGCCGCTGAGGCCCAAATCCCGTGATTGCGTTTCTTCCGGCGGTTGTGCCATTGGGGATGTTATCCTATTAGGTTAGGACAACTGAGGCTGAACCATGTCAGGTCACTCAAAATGGCACACAATTAAACACAAGAAGGCGGCTCTGGA
Organism: Candidatus Sulfopaludibacter sp. SbA3; assembly: GCA_945860645.1. GTDB lineage: Bacteria > Acidobacteriota > Terriglobia > Bryobacterales > Bryobacteraceae. Next base: position 2,632 of record CAMATG010000283.1, read on the forward strand.
CGCCAAACGCGGGAAGATCTTCACGCGTCTGATTAAGGAAATCGTGATCGCCGCACGCGGTGGCGGGGATCCGGGCTCCAACGCACGCTTGCGGACGGCCATCACGGCCGCCAAAGCGATGTCGATGCCCCAGGACAACATCACCCGCGCCGTCAAGCGCGGAACAGGTGAACTGGAAGGCTTGACGATTGAAGAATACGTCTACGAAGGCTACGGGCCGGGCGGGGCGGCGGTGATGGTCAAGGTCGCCACCGACAACAAGAATCGCTCGGTGAGCGATATCCGGCACCTGTTCACCAAGAACGGCGGCAATATGGCCGAGCCGGGCGCGGTGGGCTGGATGTTCGAGATGAAGTCGAACATCATCGTCGACGGCGAAGGCGTTTCCGAAGACAAGCTGATGGACGTGGCGCTGGAAGCCGGCGCGGACGATATCCGCGACAACGGCGACAGCTGGCAGATCCTGTCGGACGTTTCGGCGCATCAGGCGGTGCTGGACGCACTGGCGGCAGCGAAGTACACAGTGTCGGAATCCGAGCAGACCGCGCTCGTGCCGAAGAGCACCGTGAATCTGGAAGGCAAAGACGCCACAGCGATGATGAAGCTGTTTGAAGCCATCGACGACTACGACGACGTGCAAAATGTTTACGGGAATTTTGAAATCAGCGATGACGCTGACGTAGACGGCTAACGTCCAACTGGTATGCGCATTCTGGGCATCGATTGCGGATCGGAGCGGACAGGATTCGGAGTCATCGAAAGTGACGGCCGAAGCCACCGCCTGATCGCAGCCGATACCATTGTTACCTCGCCGAAGAAGCCGCTCTCTGAGCGGCTTTTGGCGATTGCGACGGGCCTGCGGGCGGCGATCAACCTGCACCAGCCGGAGATGGCGGCGATTGAGGGTGTCTTTCACGCTGTCAATACCCAGACGGCGATCAAGCTGGCGCATGTGCGGGGCGTGGCGATGTTGATGATTGCTGAGGCACAACTGCCTGTGGGCGAGTATTCGCCGATGGAAGTGAAGACCAGTGTGGTGGGCTACGGGCGGGCCGAGAAGGAACAGGTGCAACTGATGGTGCAGACGATCCTGCGGTTGCCGGCGGTGATCAAGTCCCAGGACGCCTCCGACGCGCTGGCGGTGGCGATTTGCCATGCCACGCGGGCCGGCTATGCCGAGCGCGTCAAGGCGGCGCGATGAGAGTTCTCCTTTTCCTTTTGAGCATGGCCGCGTTCGCCCAGGACGGCAAGCTGAGCTTTCAGAAGTCGTTCCCTGGCAGTACGCCACCGTGGGTGAAGATTGTCATTGAGAAGTCCGGGCAGGGCGTCTACACGGAGGCGCCGGATGATCCGCAGCCGATGCTGTTCAAGTTGAACGAGCATGAGACGGCAGCGATGTTCGGGCTGGCGGAGAAGTTGGGCTACTTTTCGCGGACGCTGGAGAGCGGGCTGGCGGTGGCGAGGATGGGCGACAAGACGCTTCGCTGGGAGAGCGGCGGCAAGACGCAGGAGCAGACGTTTAACTACTCCTCCGACGTGGATGCGCAGCAGTTGACCGATTGGTTTGAAAAGATCAGCGAGTCCGAGCGCTACCTGATGGAGCTGGAGCGTTCGGCGCGGTTCGACAAGCTGGGCGTGAACCGCGTGATCCTGCAGATTCAGGCGGCGTACGAAAAAAAGCGTTTGGTGGCCGTGGACCAATATTTGAAGTGGCTGGACCGGGTGACCAAGAACGAAAGTTATCTGAATATGGCCCGGGAGCGGGCGGCGCGGCTGGCCGATATTTTCCGCAATCCGCCACCGGTTGAAGGATCGAAGCAATGAGAGCTTTTCTGATTTTGGCGATGGCCGGAGCGGTACTGTTGGGGCAGTCGCAACTGCCGCCCCAGGAGCAACAGGACCTGAGCAACTCGCTGGCCGAGGCCGGGAATTCGAGCCACGAGTTCATCTTCGCGCTAGAAAATCACTTGAAGAAGTACCCGCAGACGAAGTCGCGTTGGGAGTTGGAGCGGGCGCTGGTGAAGGCGGCCAAGGAGATCAGCGACGACGGGCGGACCGTGAAGTGGGGCGAGGCGGTGTTGGCGCGCGAGAGCGAAGACATTCTGACGCTGGAAGCGGTGACGCGCGCGCTGGTGCGGGCGGGAGACAAGGCTTCGGCGGAGAAGGCTCTGGTGAAGGGGAAGAAGTGGGAGACGGTGCTGCGCAGCCTGGAGCCGAAGGACGCGACGGAGAAGATCCGGTGGCAGACGCGGATGGATTTGGATCAAGGGCTGAGCCGGGCGCTGCAGGCGCAGGCGCGGGCGCAGTTGATTCTGGGCAAGGCGGCGGAGGCCGAAGGGCTGGCGGAAAAGTCGTTCGCGTCGTATCCGTTCGACGAGACGGCGCGCGTGCTGGCGCAGGCGCGGGGCATGTTGAGCAAGTGGGACGCGGCCGTGGACGCCTGGGCCGATGCGTTTGTATCGGGCGACGCGAAACGGCCGGACGACCTGGAGGCGATGCGGGAGGCCTGGAAGAAGGGCCATCCGGACGCGAAGGGCGCCGGCGACCGTTTGCTGGCCGCGCACGACCGGTTCAACAAGTGGAATGAAGCCAAGATCACGCGGTTGCGTCAGTACGATGCGAACGCGCTGAAGGGAAAGCCGGGAGAGTTCGTGATCACGGGCGTGAGCGGGGAGAAACTGCCGCTTTCGTCGTTGCAGGGCAAGGTGGTTGTGCTGGATTTCTGGGCCACCTGGTGCGGCCCTTGCCGCACGCAGCACCCGCTGTACGAGAAGGCGAAGGAGAAGTTCAAGGGCCGAACGGATGTGGAGTTCGTTTACTTGAACACGGATGAGGACAAGAGTCTGGTGGCGCCGTTTTTGGAAGCCAACAGCTGGTCGAAGAAGGTGTATTTTGAAGATGGGTTGTCGCGGTTGTTGAATGTGTCGTCGATTCCGACCACGGTGATCCTGAACAAGCGGGGCGAGATCGCCAGCCGCATGAACGGATTTCTGCCGGAGAAGTTTGTGGATATGCTGACCGAACGCGTGCAGCGGATTTTGGCGGAATAGGATGGGCACACGATTTCAGCGAGTGATTTGGATTGTCCTCGATAGCGTGGGCATTGGCGAAATGCCGGATGCGGCGGCGTATGGCGATGTGGGATCCGACACGCTGGGCAATATCGCCCGGCAGCGGGCGTTGCACCTGCCGAACTTTTCGCGGTTGGGACTGGCGAACATCAAGCCGTTGACCGGGCTTCCGGCAGACCCGGCGCCGCTGGGTTCGTTTGGGAAATGCACGCTGGCGTCACCCGGTAAGGACACGACGACCGGCCATTGGGAGATGGTCGGCATCCACTTGGAGAAGCCGTTTCCGGTGTTTCCGAACGGATTCCCGCGGGAACTGCTGCAGGAGTTTGAAGACCGGATCGGGCGGGCGACGATCGGCAATAAGGCGGCCTCCGGCACCGAGATCATTAAGAAACTGGGCGAAGAGCATATGCGGACGGGTTCGCCGATCGTCTATACCTCCGCCGATAGCGTGTTCCAAATTGCGGCGCACGAAGACGTGATTCCGCTGTGGGAGCAGTACAAAATTTGCGAGACGGCGCGGGCGTTGTTGCGCGGGCCGTACGAAGTGGGCCGGGTGATTGCGCGGCCGTTCGCCGGAGAACCGGGCGCGTTTGCGCGGACCTCCAACCGGCACGATTATGCCGTGCCGCCGCCGCAGGGAATGCTGCTCGATCAGTTGTTTGAGCGCAAAGTCCCGGTGCATTCGGTGGGCAAGATTTTCGACGTGTTTCTGGGCCGCGGCGTCAGCGTTTACGACAAGACGAAGACCAACGCCGAGGGCATGCGCGTGACGCTGGAGGCGATGGAGCACACCAAAGAGGGGTTGATTTTTGTGAACCTCGTGGACTTCGACATGCTCTTCGGCCACCGCAATGACGTGGAAGGGTACGCGCGGGCGTTGGAAGAAGCTGATGCCTGGGTGCCGTCGTTATTGAGCGCGATGGGGCCGGGGGATCTGGCGATCTTCTGCGCCGACCACGGGTGCGACCCGACGACGCCCTCCACCGACCACAGCCGCGAGTACACGCCGCTGGTTTGCTATTCCCCGGAGGCGCGCGGTGGCGTGAACCTGGGCACGCGCGCCACGTTGAGCGACATCGGACAGACGGTCGCCGAGAACTTCGGCGCCGTGATTGCGAAAGGAACGAGTTTCTTACACGAATTATGAGAACCCCGCTAATGGCCGGCAATTGGAAAATGTACAAGACGCCGGCAGAAACCAAAGCATTCTTTGATGGATTCCTGCCGCTGGTGGCCGAATCGAAGCACTGCGAAGTGGCGATTTGCCCGCCGTTCGTGAACATCCCCACGGCGGTGGAAGCCACGCGTGGCACGCGCGTCGGCGTCGGCGCGCAGAACCTGTACTGGAAGAACGAAGGCGCGTTCACCGGTGAGATCTCCGGGCCCATGATCAAAGCCACCGGCGCCGAATGGGTCATCATCGGCCACAGCGAACGGCGCCAGTATTTCGGTGAAACCGATGCTACCGTGCTGGAGCGCACCAAGGCCGCGCTGGCGGCCGGGTTGCGCCCGATCGTTTGCGTGGGCGAACGCCTGGAAGAGCGCGAAGCCAACCAGACGGAAGCCGTGCTGGCCGAACAGTTCAACGGCGGCATCGCCGGCCTGGACGCCGAATCGTTCGCCAAGATTGTCATTGCTTATGAACCCGTGTGGGCGATTGGCACCGGCAAGACGGCGACGCCCGATATGGCTGCCGACGCCCATCGCACCATTCGCGCGCTGGTGACGGCGAAGTTCGGGGCTGAGGCCGGCGCCGCGGTGCGCATCCTGTACGGCGGCAGCGTGAAGCCGGACAACGTGAAGAACCTGATGGCGCAGCCGGAGATTGATGGCGCGCTGGTCGGCGGGGCGAGCCTCGAAGCGGGTTCGTTCGCCTCTATCGTCAACTTCTAGTTTCGGGTAGGGATTGAGCCCTCCGGCCCACGGGTGTACCGAATGGCCGGAGGGCTTTTCTGTGCGCATTTTCGGGTTGGTGGTGTTGGCCGGATTGGCGCTACCGGGGCAGCCGGAAACGTCCCGCGCGCAGCACGAGCGGGCGCTGGCGGCGTCGCAGC
>CAMATG010000284.1 GCA_945860645.1 Candidatus Sulfopaludibacter sp. SbA3
TTACCGAGGCCCTGGCGGAGGCCGGCGAACCAGGATTTGGTGCGTTCCCAGGAGTTGAAGTTGCCGTAGAACTGTTCGCCGCCGAAGGGGCGATCGTTGTGGGCGAGGTTGATTTCGGTGCGTTTCCAGGCAGTGGTAGAGGCGACGGATAGGTTGCGGAAATCGCGATTGGGCATGAAGCCGGTGGAGAAATCGCGGGAGAGGGTGAGGTGTTGGGCGAGGGCGCCTTTGACGTAGGCGAGGGAGGCGCGTTGCTGTTGGGTGCCCCAGTTGCCGAGGCCGGCGCGGAGGCGGATTTCGGAGTGTTCGGGGGGGCGGGTGATGAAGTTGACGACGCCGGCGGTTGCGTCGGAACCGTACAGCGTCGACCCGGAGCCTTTGAGAATTTCGACCTGGGAGAGGGCATCGAGCGGGACGGGGATGTCCATGTTGAGATTGGACGATTGCACGCTGTTGAGGCGCATGCCGTTCCAGAGGACGAGGGTTTGGCCGAAGGAGCCGCCGCGGATGGAGAGGCCACTTTGGATGGCGCCGGGGGCACGTTCGCGGAGGTCGAGGGAGGCGTCGAGGTTGAGGAGGTCGGAGATGGTGGCGGTGAGGGGGGCGAGTTCGCGCGCGGGAATGGCGCGGACGGCGCGTTCGGACTCTTCGAGGGGGATGGGGTCATAGGCCCCGGTGACGACTACGGTCTGCTTCGGCTTTGGCTGGTCCTGCTGGGGCGGCTCTTCCTGGCTCCACATACTGGCAGCGATGGACAGGGCCGCGAATAAACGTAACTTCATGCGATCTCTCCACTGTAGCAGCGCGAGTGATTGCTACAATTTTTCTAATGCTTCGTTGGTGGTCCGTTGTTCTTTTTCCTGTTGTTTTGGGGGCTGTGGAGCCTCCGCATTCCGATCAGTTTGCTATGCAAGACGTGTTGCGGCGCTACATTCAGGCGGTGAATGATTGCGACGAGGCGGCGGCGAAGGCGGCGGTGGCACCGGGGTTTCTGACTCGTTTGAGCTGGACGCGGCCTTTGTCGTTGCGGCTGATGCCGACCAAGGAGATGTGCCAGGCGCCGGCCGTGCGGCTGGAGGTGACGATGCTGGCGCGGCTGTTCAACGTGGCCACGCCTGACGTGACGCTATCGGATGGGTATTTCCGGACGATCGGGCTGGCCGGGGGTGACCAGGCGGGGCGGGTGAGCATCGCGTTTGTCCGGCATCTTGGGGCTTGGAAGGTGTTTCAACTGCGGTTTCAGCCGGCGAATTATGAGCCGCCGTATTTTGCGGTGGAACCCGCGGCGAGGTATTTAGCGGCGGGGAAGGATGGGTGGATTTCGTTGGGGAAAGAGGCGTTTCAGGACGCGATTGATTCCGGTTGGCCGAAGTCGTGGGTGGTGGAGGACGGCGTGTTCCATGCGCTGCCGGTGTTGCCGGCGCGGTCGCTGCGGACCCGCGATACGTTTCGATCCTTCGAGATGGAGTTTGAGTGGAAGACTTCACCCAAGGGAAATTCGGGCGTGAAGTACCGGCTGTTTTATTTGAGCCAGACGCCGGCGTTGGGCAGTGATGGGGCGGGGTATGAGTACCAGGTGGCCGATGACAACGGGGACCCGGGAGCGATTGGACATCCGGTGGAGCGGACCGGGGCGTTGTACAACCAGCTGGCACCAAAGGGGGCACGGCCGAAGCCGGTGGGAGAGTACAACCGCAGCCGGTTGGTGGTACGCGGGCGGCATAGTGAGCACTGGCTGAACGGGGTGAAGGTGATGGAGTTTGAAGCCGAGTCGACGCCGCCGGAGAGCCCGATTTTGTTGCAGCATCATGAGTCGGAGTTCTGGTTCCGGAACTTGCGGGTGCGGCGGCTGGAGTAGTTGTTTCGCGTCTGGGGACACCCGCCCTTCGGGACGCGGGTGTCCCCGTGGGGGTCGTTGCGGCGTGGGTGGGTTAAACTCTACCCCATGAGGATTTTTGCGCTCTTCCTTTTGGCGATCGTTGTGCGCGCGGAGACGCTGGCGGATCGGACGCAGCGGTACTTCGTGGATTTGATCAAGCTGAATACTTCGAATGCGCCGGGGAACGAGACGCTGGTGGCGAAGTACATTCAGGCGGAGTTGGGGAAAGAGGGCATTGCTGCGGAACTTTTGGGCGGCGATCCGCAGCGGTTGAATGTCGTGGCGCGGCTGGCGGGTGGCGGGCCGCAGCGGCCGCTGCTGATGATGGCGCACAGCGATGTGGTCCCGGTGGAGCCGAAGCTGTGGACGGTTCCGGCGTTTGACGCTTTGGAGAAGAACGGCTTTATTTATGGGCGCGGGGCGGTGGACACGAAGGCGCTTGTGGCGGCGGAGATGGCGGTGCTGGTGGAGTTGAAACAGCGGGGCGTCAAGCTGAACAGGGATGTGATTTTTTTGAGCGAGGCGGACGAGGAGGCGGGATCGACGGGGATTCAATGGCTGATCCGGAATGCGTGGGGGAAGATTGACGCGGAGTTCTGTTTGAACGAGGCCGGGGGGCGGGAGGTGACTGCGGGCGGGGTGGAAGTTTATAACGTGCAGACATCGGAGAAGGTGCCGACGCGGGTGATTCTGGTGGCGCGGGGGAGCGCGGGGCATGGGTCGTTGCCGCGGAAGGACAACGCGGTGGCGCATCTTTCGGACGCGATCAGCAAGTTGACGCGGGCGTATATGCCGGTGCAGTTGAACACGACGACGCGGCGGTATTTCACGGAGCTGGCGAAGTTGGAAGAGTATAAATGGCTGGGGCCGCTGTTGGGGAAATTCGAGGCGAATGCCAATGAAATCGGGGATAAGGACGGGGAGCTGGACGCGATGTTCCGGACGACGGTTTCGCCGACGATGCTGCGGGCGGGGATGAAGGTGAACGTGATTCCGAACCAGGCGGAGGCGCAGTTGGACGTGCGGCGGTTGCCGGGGGAGACGAAGGAAGAGGTGTATGAGCGCTTCCGGAAGATCATCAACGATCCGGCGATCGAGGTGCTGCCGGAGCCGGGGCAGGACATGCCCGCGACGGAGCCGAGCTCGTTGACGACCGATTTATACAAGGCGATGGAGGTGGTGATTCGGCGGAAGAATCCGAAGGCGGTGATCATCCCGTATATGTCGCGCGGGGCGACGGATGGGGCGTTTTTGCGGGCGAAGGGGATGGCCGTGTATGGCGTGCCGGTGTTCCTGCGGGACGATAAGCCCGGACGCGCGCATGGGAACGACGAGCGCATCCGGGTGTCGACATTGCGCGAGGGCGCGGCGATGCTGATGCAGGTGGTGGAGGAGATTGCGCTAGCGAAGTAGGGCTTCGCCGACCAGTTCCTGCAACAGCGGGGACGTGGGGTAGGGGTGGTGCTTGTACTGGCGGAAGCCTTCGGCGTACTTGACGCCGAGGGACTGGCCGCGTTGGTGGGTCCACTCCTCCATGGTGCGAAGATAATCGTCCATGCCGTGCTGGCGGAGGAGCCAATTGCGCTGGCTGGCGTGGGCGGCGAGCATGTCGCGTTTTTTGGCGAAGAAGGGTTCGATGTTGACGCCGAAATCGGGACGGATGGGGGCGTTGTCGCGGTCGGTGCCTTCGACGGAATCCATGTAGTAGAGGTGGGGAATGGCTTCGAGAGGGGCGGCGACGCCGGTCTTGTAGTTGGGCGCGGAGACGGCGAAGCAGGCGTCGCGGACGAGGACGCTGGTGGCTTCGTGGTCGCAGTGATAATCCGTGGGCGCGGAGGTGAGAATGATGTCGGGGCGGATGGCGCGGATGAGTTCGACGACGCGGCGGCGGGAGGTGTCGTCATTGAAGATGGCCAGATCGCGGAACTCGGCGCACTGGTATTCGGCACCGATCAGGGCGGCGCCGGCGGCGGCTTCTTCGCGGCGCATGGCGGCGATTTCTTCGGGGCCGTATTCGGCGGAGCCGCAATCGCCGGGGGTCATGGTGACGACGGTGATGCGGTGGCCTTTTTCGGCGAGGAGGGCGAGCGTGCCGCCGGAGAGGATCTCCATGTCGTCAGGGTGGGCGTGTATGGAAAGGATGTGGTGGATCATGCGTGTTTTTGTTTTTCGATGTCGGCCAGGAGGATCTCCGTTCGTTTGCCGGCATGGATGGTGGCGGTTTCGATGGCGGAGATGAGCATGGAGCGCAGGCCGTGGCGCTCGAGTTCGTGGATGGCGGCGATGGTGGTGCCGCCGGGAGTGATGACCTGGTCGCGAAGGATGGCCGGGTGGAGACCCGACTCGCGGGCATGTTTGGCGGCGCCGAGCACCGTTTGTTCAGAGAGGCGCATGGAGACTTCGCGGGGGAGTCCCATTTTTACGCCAGCGGCGGCCATGGCTTCGATGACCATGTAGATGTAGGCGGGGCCGGAGCCGGAGAGGGCGGTGACGGCGTCCATGTGTTCTTCTTCTACGAAGGCAGTTATACCAACGGGGCGGAAGATGTTTTCGACGGTCTCGCGGTGGGCGGCGGTGGCGAGCGAGTTGTGACAGATGCCGACGGCACCTTCTTCGACGACTACCGGGATGTTCGGCATGGCGCGGAAAATGGGCATGCGGCACTGGGCGGCGTCTTCAATAGCGGAAATCGGCAGGGCCGCGGCGAGAGAGATGAGGATCTGGGATTCGGTCAGGGAGTCGCGCATTTCCTTAACCACTTTGGGGACGGTGCCGGGTTTGACGGCGAGGATGATGACGTTGGCGGTAGCGGCGGCTTCGGCGTTACCACCGGCGGTGGCGTGGATGGCGAGGCGTTCGCGGAGTTCAGCGGCGCGGGCTTCGCTGCGCGTGGTGGCGCGGACGTTATCCGCCGTGACGACGCCGGCTTTGAGAATTCCACCGAGTAGGGCCGCGCCCATATTCCCCGCACCGAGGACCGCGATTTTCATAATCTTCCATGATCCCACGCAAACGATACACTAGAGGGTTCGTATGCCACTCCGTAGCTATACCATCACCCAGGGCCGCGACCGCGCTCCGGCCCGTTCCATGCTGAAGGCCATCGGGTTCACCGACGCCGATTTGAAGAAGCCGATCATCGGCATCGCCAATACCTGGATCGAGACGATGCCGTGCAACTACAACCTGCGCGCGCTGGCGGCCCAGGTGAAGGAAGGCATCCGCGCCGCTGGCGGGACGCCGATGGAATTTAACACCATCGCGATCAGCGACGGCGTGACGATGGGGACCGAAGGCATGAAGGCGTCGCTGGTTTCGCGCGACCTGATTGCCGATTCGATCGAGCTCACGGCGCGCGGCTACATGTTCGATGGCATTGTGGCCATGGTGGCGTGCGACAAGACGATTCCGGGCGCGGCGATGGCGCTGTTGCGGCTGAACGTGCCGGGGTTGATTTTGTACGGCGGCTCGATTCTCCCGGGGAAACTGGGCGACCGCGAGTTGTCGATTCAGGACGTGTTTGAGGCCGTTGGCGCGAACGCGGCGGGCAAGATCAGCGATGCCGAGCTGCTGGCGATTGAAGACCATGCGTGTCCGGGCGCGGGAGCTTGCGGCGGGCAGTTTACGGCGAACACGATGGCGACGGTGATGGAGGCGATCGGGATTGCGCCGATGTTCACGGCGTCGATTCCGCAGGTGGATCCGCGGAAGGCCGATATTTCGCGGCGCTGCGGCGAGCTGATTTTGAACGCGGTGCAGAAGGATTTGAAGCCACGGGACATCTGCAACCGGCGGGCGTTTGAGAACGCGATTGCGTCGGTGGCGGCTAGCGGTGGGTCGACGAACGCGGTGTTACATTTGCTGGCGATGGCGAAGGACGCGGGCGTGGAGTTGAATATCGATGATATCCACGCGATCAGCCAGCGGACGCCGTTGTTGGTGGACATCAAGCCGGCGGGCAAGTATTTCGCCGTCGACGTGGACAAGGCCGGCGGGATTCCGGTGATCATCAAGCGGCTGGTGGATGGCGGGTACGCCGAGGGCGGCTCGATGACCGTGACGGGCAAGACGCTGGCCGAGGAGATTCTGGACGTGAAGGAAACGCCGGGCCAGGAGGTGATTCACCAGTTGGACAACCCGATCAAGCTGACGGGCGGGCTGGTGATCCTGAAGGGGACACTGGCGCCGGAAGGCTGCGTGATCAAGGTGACCGGGATTGCGCGGAAGTCGCAGCACGGGCCGGCACGGGTTTTCGACCGGGAAGAAGACGCGATGCTGGCGGTGACAAGCGGCAAGGTGCAGGCCGGCGACGTGGTGGTGATCCGCTACGAAGGGCCGAAGGGCGGGCCGGGCATGCGCGAGATGCTGGGCGTGACGGGCGCGATTATGGGCGCGGGGCTGGGCGATTCGGTGGCGATGTTGACCGATGGCCGGTTCAGCGGCGCGACGCGCGGGTTTATGATTGGCCACGTGGCTCCGGAGGCGTTTGACGGCGGGCCGATTGCGGTGGTGGAGGATGGCGACATGATCCACATTGATTTGGAGAAGTTCACGATTGATTTGGAAGTGCCGGCGGAGGTTGTGGCGGCGCGGTTGGCGAAATGGGTCAAGCCCGCGCCGAAGTACAAAACCGGCGTGTTCTCCAAGTACATCAAGCTGGTGGGTTCGGCGTCGGAAGGGGCTACGACGGATAACTAGTTGACGGGTCGGGCGCCGGTTCTTTTTGGGGCTGGCGCCCGTTTAGAGGGTGAATGGCTGGGCGGCGCGCATCAGGAAAACTGAACGTAAGGCTGATCGCTGATGACGGCGAAGGGCCGCCGCTTGTGTTGATCGAAGGCGGGAAGAAGGCGTTGGAACAACTGGCGGAGTGGATACTAACGCACGCCACCGGCGATGAGGGTTGTGGGCGTCAGATGTTTCCGCGCGGACCTGGATCGGCCCATTTCGCGAAGACGGCAACACATGGCCTTTATCTCCATCTGTTGCCTTGCGACCATCCGACGGAAGAGTCGGAGCGGAACGGTGGGCGAGAGTGGCCGCCTACCGAGTGAAGGTCAGCGTGGCCTTGCCGGCGGCGCCGTTGTAGATGAGTTCCACGTTGTGAATGCCGGAGTCCTTCCCACGGTACGGGAAGAAGACCAGGCCGGCCACGGGGAGCGGGCGTTCGCCTTCGGGGAGGACGGATTTCAGGGCCTTCTGCTCCATGGCCCGGCGGAGGGGGAAGGGCATTTTGGGAGGGGAGGGCTTGGGGTCGCCGGCCTGGCCGCCGCCGGTGGAAAGGCCCGTTTTGGATTTGCCGCCCGGATCGACGGGTTCGTCGGGGACCCATTCTGGGTCGGAGAGCGACTTCATCATCATGCCGTACTGCTGGCTGGGGGTGGCGGTTTTCTTGCCGTTGATCTTGATGGAAAAGTCTTCGAAAGAGATCTTGGGGCGGGCGTCGGCGGGGCCGAAAAAGGCGACTTCGACGGCGACGTAGTCTTCCGACGTCAGCGGGCCTTGCATGGTGGGAACGGCGTGGGCGACGAAGTCAGCGGCGATGGTGATTTTGTCGAGCTTGGCCTGGGCCTGATAGTCGCCGGGGGCGGTGCGGGCGGGCAATCCTTCCACTTTGGGAGGAGCCGGGGGCTGGGCGAAAGCGGCGATTACACAGAGGGGCAGGAGGAGACGTGAAAAAAGCATTCCTCGTGACACGTTAGCATATGGGGGCGGTGTTGGGGTATGAGAAGTCTTGTCTCATACAAGATGAGCCTGAAGGAACAGGCGTTTCTCACACAAGATGAGCCTGAAGGCGGAGAGGTGGCGCAAGCTGGGGATTGATCATCAGCATGCAGGGTGGCGAGAAGTTGAGCCTGGAACAGATCCGGGCATTGTT
>CAMATG010000285.1 GCA_945860645.1 Candidatus Sulfopaludibacter sp. SbA3
AAACGCTTCCTCCAGGAAATCGACATCGTCGCCAACGGCGCCCCCACCTCCACCGACCAGGGCATCCAGCCCCTCATCCAATCCGGCGATTTCGCCAATCTCGATTGGACCGGCGTCCAGATGGTCGAAGAGGATTTCCGGCCCAATCCCGATGGCACCTTCCTGCGCCAGCGCTTCTACCGCAATGCCACCTGGATGAAGCGCGACACTGCCTTTGCCGTGCTGCCTGTGAACGCCAGCGGCTTCCCCGTCGGCCTGCCCCTGGTCGCCTTCGCCGGCAACGACAACAATCGCACCGCCGCCGACGACGGCTTCGTCCGCCGCTTCAACGCCCGTCAAATTGCCTCCCCCTGCCGCACCAAAACCGATTGCACCGGCGCCACCTTCACCACCCAGGCTCTCGCCCAATGGCGCGTCCCGCTCAAACCCTCCGAGCGCGCCCGCGCCATTCCCGCCGAAGCCTCCGGCCTTCGCCTCTTCTGGAGCGAGCAGCCCTTCGCCAACCGCACCGTCGCCGTCGAAACCCGCCGCGCCTCCGATTTCGCCTTTGGCTACGGCTTCCAGCCCTCTCTGCAAACCCTGAATCAACCCGCCAACGGCAGCTTCTGGATGCCGGGAGAAACCATCAACCTCCGGATCAACGTCAAGGACGGCGCCGGCCGGCCTCTCAACACGCCCGGTTCCCTGCCCACCTACGGCCAGTTCCTGCGCGGCGAAATCCCCTCGGGCCTCCAGTATTACGACGGCGCCCGCCTCGCCTCCACGCTCTACTATGCAATGAAGCACCGCGAAGCGATGTTCGGCGTCGGACTCATCGGACCGACGAACAAGATCAAACCGACCTCCCTCACGGTGGGCTTTGAAACAATCTTCCTGCCCAACGTCCCCACCGCCACCATCACCGCCGACGGCTACTCCGGCCTGTTTCAATCCGTTCCCGCGCTCGCCATCCTCTTCGGCGCCGCGCCGCTGGACGCCCCCGTCTCCGATACCATCAGCTTCACCGTGCCTGCCGATTCTCTGCCCGGCACCTACATCCTGGCCATGAAAGCACGCCGCCTCTGGGCCGGTGAAGCCAGCAACAAAGCCTTCACCATGGACATCCAGGTCGGCCAGGCCGCCGCCACCCCGGCCAACCTCACCACCGGCCCCTGCTCCACTTGCCACACCGGCAATTCGTCGTTGTCCAACGTCCTGCACGGCATCAGCGATCGCCGCCCCTGCCAGGTCTGCCACGCCACGCTCGCCTTCGAACCGGACTCCCCGGTCGATATCCGCGTCCACACCATCCATCAGCGTTCCAAGCGGTTCGATTCCAACATCCAAAACTGCATGCAGTGCCACCTCACGCCGCCCACCGGGCCCGCGCGCGGCCTGCTCCCCTAAACCAACACAGTCCCGGAGCGGGCGACTCTCAGCCCGCTCCGGATCTAAAAGCCCATTAATCTAACGACAATTCGGTTGCGGACCCCACCGCCAATGTGATGCCATATGGCAATCCTGCAATCGGGGTTCAAGGAATGAAATTGAAAAAAGTCTTACTGACGAGCGCTTTGTTGCTCGCCGTCAATGCTGCGTGGGCGCAAGACACCCGCGGCAAAATCCAAGGCCGTGTCCACGACGCCTCTGATGCCGTCATCGTTGGCGCCAGCGTCACGCTGCTCAATAAAAACACCGCCATTTCCGTCAACGCGCAGACCAACGCGAATGGCCAGTACCTGTTCGACTTCGTCATCCCAGGCACCTACAGCCTCACCGTCGAACAAACCGGCTTCTCCAAGTTCGTCGCCAAGGACATTCTCGTCCAGGCCCGCGCCGACGTCACTATTGACGCCCCGCTCCAAACCGGGTCCACCAAGGATTCCATCACCGTCGAGGCCTCGGCCGTCGCACTTCAATTCACCACTTCCACCATGGGCTTGACCATCGATACCAAGATGACCAACAACCTGCCCATCATTCACCGCAACCCCTTCCTGCTGGCCTCTCTCAACCCGGCCGTCGTTGTCCGGTCGTCCACCGAGCAGAGCCCCTTCCACCACTGGGCCGCCTCGCAGCTCGACGTCGGCGGTGGCACCTCCACCAAGAACGACATCATTCTCGATGGCTCCCCCTCCATGACCGGCCAGAAGTCTTCCTACACGCCCCCCATGGACGCCGTCTCCGAAGTCAACCTGCAGCAGAATGCCGTTGACGCCGAATTCGGCCACTCCGCCGGCGGCGGCCTCAGCGTCTCTATGAAGTCCGGCTCCAACGATCTCAAAGGGACCATGTACTACCTCGGCCGCAATCCTGCCGTCAACGCCATGGCCGATCGCATTAACCGCCGTCCCAATCTCACCAAGCAAAACGTCTGGGGCGCCACCGTCGGTTCTCCCATCATCAAGAACAAGCTGTTCAACTTCGCCTCCTACGAAGCCTGGCGCACCATTGAACCCCGCGCCTACCAACAGACCCTCCCCACCGATGCCGAGCGCACCGGGGACTTCTCCCGCTCCTTGAACGCCAGCGGTGGCCAGCGCACCATCTTTGACCCCTGGACCACCCAGGTCAATGGCAACGTGGTCACCCGCACCCCGTTCGTCGGCAACATCATCCCCGCCTCCCGCATCGATCCCACCGGCAAAGTCATCGTCGGCGATCTGTGGAAACCGAATAGCCCCGGTACCGGCCCCTCCGGCCTGAACAACTTCCTCTCCGGCTCGGCCAATCGCTTCCGCTATTGGAACTTCTCCGACCGTGTTGATTACAACGTCAACGACCGCCTGAAAGTCTTCGGCCGCTTCAACGTCTTCCGAACCTTCCAGGAAGTGGACGACTACACCGGCGGATCCCCGGCGTTTCAGGTCGATGGAGCCAAGCGTCACTCTCGAAGCTTCTCCGGTGATGCCGTCTACACCTTGAACAGCTCCACCGTCCTCAATGTCCGCGGCGCCTACAACTCCATCGTCGACTCCTTCGGCGTACCGTCTGGCATCCTCAAGGACCTCGAACGCATTTGGCCCGGCAACCCCTGGTACAAACCCTACCTCGAGCAGTTGCCCGATCTCTACTACCCCGGCATCAACGTCACCCAGGGCACCACCACCAACCTCGGCCGCGGCAACTACTGGTTCCAGGAGCCCAACTCCTACAACCTCGAAGCCAAGATGTCCAAGAATCAGGGCAAACACTACTACAAGTTCGGCGGCGAGTACCGCAAGGAAAACGTCAACGCCGCTCGCCCCCGCTTCACCATCTTCAACGTCAACGCCGCTCTCACCAACGCCACCTTCAACGCGCCCAACCTCGGCACGTCCGGCGACGGCTGGGCCACGCTCCTCCTCGGCGCCCTCGAAGGCAACTCCACCGCCGAGTCCATCCCGATCCAGCGGCCCCGCGTCAACATGACCGGCCTCTTCTTCCACGATGACTTCAAGATCTCCCAGAAGCTCACCCTCAACCTCGGCATCCGCTACGAGTACTTCGGCGCCATGACCGATCCGGATAACCGCTTCTCCCGGGAAATCGATCTCACCGCGCCCATCACCGAGTTCCAGGGTGCCAATGCCCCGCGCCTCCCCGCACAGGTCACCGCCCTCCGCACCACAGCGCCCATCTACAATGGCGCCTGGCGCTTCTCCGATGCCGACAATCGCAATTCTTGGAACCCCAAGAAAGGGCTCTTTATGCCCCGCATCGGTATGGCGTATCGCGTCAATGACAAGACCGCCATTCGCGCCGGCTTCGCCCGCTACATCATCCCGTCCACCCTCACCGATGGTCTCGACATCCTCGGCTCGGTCGACATCCCCGGGTTCCAGGCACTCACGGCCACCAATGCCCCCATTCAGGGCGTTCCCCAGCAGCGCATCTCCAACCCCTTCCCCGGCGGCCTCGTGCCCGCCTCCGGAAAGACGTTCGGAACCTACACCAACCTCGGCAATCCGGCTGTTTGGTACAACCAGGACTTCAAGCCCGGCACCAACGACCGCCTCAACATCTCCCTCCAGAAGACGTTGCCCGGTAACATCCTCGCCGATATCACCTGGTTCATGAACTTCGGCCGCGACCTGCCCTATGCCTATAACATCAATCAGGTCGATCCCCGCATCGGCTTCGCCGTCCAGAACGCCGTCAATGCCAGCGTGCCCAATCCCTTCTTCAACGCCCTCCCGGCCAACAAGATGCCCGGCACCCTCCGCACCCAGGCCAACGTTCCCGTCAGCCAGCTCCTTCGGCCCTATCCGCAGTATGCCGACATGACCGAGAAGCTCCGCTTCGGCCGCGAAAATAAGTACAAGTCTCTCCAGATGCAGTTCCAGCGTCCCTTCGTCAACGGCTTCAACTTTGTCGTCGGCTACAACTGGAACAGCGAGCAGAACTCGGAGTTCTACGACAACGTCGACAACTACACCCAGACGTTCACCATGCAGAACGCCACCAATGCCCGCCATCGCCTCACCGGCGCCGCCATCTATGAACTGCCCTTCGGCAAAGGCCGTAAGTTCATGGGTTCGGCTCCCCGTGCTGTCGATGCCATCCTCGGCGGCTGGGCCACCAGCGGCCTGATGACCTACAACGCCGGCCTCCACCTGCGGTTCCCCGGCGCCCTCGTCTCCGGTGAACCCAGCGTCAGCAGCCCCACCCAGGGCCAGTGGTTCAATACCGCCGCCTTCAAACCGCTCCCCGCTTTCACTCGCCGTTCCAACCCCTTGCAGTACGATAACGTCAAGGGGCCCAACACGGTCAATTTCGACGTGACCCTCAACAAGATGTTCCCCATCACCGAACGGGTCAAATTTGAAATCCGCCTGGAAGCCTACAATCTCGCCAACTCCTTCTTCGGTGCCGACCCGGCCACCGACCCCAACAACGCTGCCGCCTTCGGAAGAATCCTCGCGCAACGCGCCGGCTTCTTCGGACGCCAGTTGCAGTACACAGGCCGCATCTATTTCTAGAGCGGTCCTAACCCTCCTGCTGGCACTCAGCCCGGCAGCTCTGCGAGCCAACGATTTTGTTGGCTCGCAGGCCTGCCGGGCTTGCCATTTGGAGCAGTTCAAAATCCAGTCGCAGACTGGCCACGCCCGCGCCCTCTCCCGCCACGGAGAAACCTGGAACTTCGGCTCCGGTCTCCAAGCCATCACCCCCGTCTCCCGGGTCTCGCCGGAGCTCTACAAGGAGCACGGCCTGACAAAGTACACCCGGACAAAACGCGAAGCCATCACGCCCGGCCACACCAACGCCGGAGGCGTCCCGTACAAGGTGTTCGACCCCGGCGCCCAGATCTTCCGTTGCTTCCAGTGCCACTCGACGGGCCCGTTGTCCTACACGGCCAGGGAGGGCATCCAGCCCACAGAGATGGGGGTGCGCTGCGAGACCTGCCACGGCCCCGGCGGCGACCATGCCAAGGCCCCGGCCAAGGCAAACATCCAGCAGCCGCTAAAGCTCTACAATGCGGCGGGCATTAACCAGTTCTGCGGCAACTGCCACCGCCAGCCGCCGGTCCCCGGAGAGGATACGGATTTCAGCAACACCTGGAACGCCCGCCACCAACCCGTGGCGTTCAGCCAGAGCGCCTGCTTCCGCAAGAGCGAGGGCAAGCTGACGTGCCTCACCTGCCACGATGCCCACGGCGCCAAGCCCACAAAGCAGGACGCCTGCGCCGCGTGCCATCCGGCGGCACGCCATTCGCGCCCACAAGCGGTGAAAGGGCAGACCTGCGCCAGCTGCCATATGCCCCTGGTGCGCCCCTCGGCGGACCTCCAGTTCGCCAATCATTGGATCGGCATCTACCTCCCCGGCTCCCCCCTCCTGCCAAAATAGCGCCCCCCACTCCCCCGCTTCGCCCGGCCGGCCAACCCCCGGGGACGTGAATCCGCGTCCCCGCCACAGTATCGTTAGGAGCCCGCCCGAAAATTCAACTCGAACCACGTGACTTGCGCCATTCTTGACATCACGAATACAAAAACCCGCACCACGGGTAGGCCGGCCACTGGAGCCCCAAAAGAAAACAATTCACATACCTCGAAATGGGTAACCATCCCATTCCGCGATATCATCTTTACCATTAAGCTTTAGTAGCAGGAGCCGCCTACCCGTGTCCCTTTCCGAAATTTGCGTCCGCCGCCCGGTCTTCGCCTTCATGTTGATCATGTTCCTGGTCACCTTGGGCGTATTCAGCTTCCTCGACCTCGGCGTCGACCTCTTCCCGCGCACCGACCCGGCCACCGTCTACGTCCGCGTCAGGCTCCCCGGCGCCAGCCCCGAAGAGGTCGTCTCGCAAATCGTCCTCCCCCTCGAAGAAACCGTCGCCAGCGTCAGCGGCATTGAGGAAATCCGCGCCATGGTCTCCGAAGGCGGCGCCAGCATCATCGTCACCTTCGTCCTCGAACGCGAAATCGGCGCCGCAACCGAAGACGTCCGTGAAAAGGTCTCGGCCGCCATGCGGAAGCTCCCGCCGAACGTCCTGCCCCCCACCGTCGCCAAGTCCGATCCGGACAACGACGCTATCGTCACCCTCGCCGTCCACGGCCAACGCTCCGTCCGTGAACTCACCGAAATTGGCGACAAACAGGTCCGCCGCGCTCTCGAAACCATCGATGGCGTGGGCGCCATGGACGTCATCGGCGGCCAGCTCCGCCAGATCAACATCTTCATGGACATCGACAAGCTGAACGCCTACAACCTCAGCGCTCAGGAAGTCGAACGCGCCCTCCGCACCGAAAACGTCGAAACCCCCGGCGGCCGCATCGTCCGCGGCTCCGCCGAAATGGGCGTCCGCACCATGGGCCGCCTCGATCACGTCGACGAATTCGGCGCCATCATCATCAAGAACGTGGCCGGCGCCCCCATCCGCGTCCGCGATGTCGGCTACGCCGAAGACTCCATCGCCGAACGCCGCAGCTTCGCCATGTACCAGGGCCAGCCCGCCGTTACCCTGGAAATCCGCCGCCAGATCGGCACCAATACCGTCAAAGTCGTCGATAGCATCCTCACCCGCGTCGAAGACCTCAAAAAGACCCTCCCCCCCGGCGTCAAAATCTCACTCGTCAAGGAACAGGCCACCTACATCCGCAAGTCCGTCGAAGCCCTCGAAGAGCACCTCATCCTCGGCAGCTTCCTCGCCGGCCTCATCGTCTTCCTCTTCATTCGCGACTGGCGAACAGTGCTCATCTCCTTCGTCGCCATCCCCACCTCCATCCTCGCCACCTTCACCGTCCTCCGCCTCCTCGATTACACCCTCAACTCGATGACCCTGCTAGGCCTAACCCTCGCCGTAGGCATCGTCATCGATGACGCCATCATCGTCATCGAGAACATATACAGGCACTTGGACGAATACGACGTCACCCCCGTCGTCGCCGCCATCCAGGCCACGAAAGAGATCTCCCTCGCCGTCATCGCGACGACGCTCTCCCTGGTCATCATCTTCGTCCCCATCGCCTTCATCAGCGGCTTCGCCCGCAAGTACCTCAACCAGTTCGGCTGGACGATGTCGATCTCCATCCTCATCTCCATGCTCGTCGCCTTCACCCTCACCCCCGCGCTCAGCTCTCGCCTCCTCAAGCGCACCCCGAAGGACCCCAATAAGCCCAAAACCGCCGACCACGAGCACCACTACTCCATCTTCGACAAACCCTACGCCGCCACCCTCAAATGGTCGCTCAACCACCAATGGGTCCTGCTCGCCATCTGCGGCCTCGTCTTCTACTCCACGTTCCCCATCTACAAAGCCATCGGCCGCGAC
>CAMATG010000286.1 GCA_945860645.1 Candidatus Sulfopaludibacter sp. SbA3
CCGCCCGTGTCGACATCGCCACCCCAGCCCGCCCCACCACCGATTCGGTCAACAACGCGCAACCAACCACCAGCCATCCGGCCACCCGCGGAGACCACACCGAACGACCCTCACCCAGCAACCCCACCCCGCCAATCACCATCACCAGGCCGCTCGCATACGCCAAAACCTTGTATTGTGGCCAGTGCCCGCCGGTCATGTGCCAGCCCGCCAACCCGCACACACCGAGACAGAGCGCAAGCCACGGAAGCACACGCGCCAGCGCGTCACCGTCCAGAACTGAATGTCGGGCCACGCTCATAATTCGGCGGCCGGCCCGCGAATCTTTTTTCGTGCTACCGCCGGTCTCACCGCCAGCCAACCTGGGCCTGGTCACGCAATCGATTCTCACATCGTACTCAGCGTCACCCAATGTAGCACTTCACCCTCCCGTTCCCTAAACGCCCCATCCCGGCGGCCGGACATCAACAAACTCTACTCGCGAGCAGTTCGAAGGCTACACTGATCAAGATGCTCTGCCCAAACTGTCAATCCGAGAACGTGATTCCCGATGTCGAGATCTTCGGCAACCGCTTTGATCGCAGCAGCACCGTCGCGGTCAGAGTCCAGAAAGACCCAGCCGCAATCGTTTTCACTGGCAGTGTTTTCAGCGATCTCCGAGCCCGCGTCTGCGGCAACTGCGGCCACACAACACTCCACGCAGTCGACCACAAGGACCTCTGGCAAGCCCACCAGAAAGCCCAAGACGTAACAACCTAACGCGTCGCGTTCGGCCGCACCATCCGGCCCTCGCCCATATAGAATTCAGTCACCCGTCCCCCCCCGATCAGCCAACCGCGCAATCCCCTCCGCGGAAACGGCCTGCGCATCTTCATCAAGAAGATCAGAGAGTGCATCCGCGGCTTGCCCGGGTTCGGCATCATCCAACGGACCGGAATCAAAGGGATCCATCTCTCGGCTCATACGAACAACCTAACGCCCCGCAAACTCCGCCCGGAAACTCACCATCCGCCGCCGCTCCACTTCCGTCACATAACAAGTCTTCCCATCCGGCCCGCCAAACGTAATATTCGTCGGCATCTTCCCCAACACATCCACTTCCCGGATCAACTTCCCCTTCGGCGAAACAATCGCCACCGTCCCCTTCCCATGCCGCGTGATATACAAATTCCCCTTCACATCGGCCTTCATCCCGTCCATCCCAAAGTCCGGAAAAGCAATCAACAGCTTCTTCTCGGAAAGACTCTTGTCCTTCCCAATCCGATACCGCCACACCTTCCGCGACCCCGTCTCATTCACATACAAATACTTCCCATCCGGCGAAGTCGCAATCCCGTTCGACGTACTGTCCAACGTCGCCACGCGTGTCACCCGAGCGTCTTTATCAATCCGCCAAACCTGCCCGCCGCCGCCCTTCCAGTCCGGGTCCGACGCCCACAACGTCCCGTCCGGCCCCAGCTCAATATCATTCGGCTGATACGGCGTCGGCACCTTCGCAAACACCGAAACCTTTCGCGTCGCCGGATCAATCTCCAAAATGTTGTGCGCCTTATAATCGGCCACAAACATCCGCCCCTCGGGCGTAAATCGAATCCCGTTGCCCAGGCTCCCCTCGGGCATCGTCAACCACACTTCGCCCTTCCCATCGGGCGTAAACCGCCCAATCGTATCGGTCTTCTGATACGAGACGGCGTACACATTCCCGGCCTTATCGGTGGCCGGGCCCTCCACGCCGGAGGTGAAACTGTTCTCCGGCGTGAAAGGCGTCGCAACGAACAAAACCTGCGCAAGAAGCAAAAACATAGCTACTTCTTCGGAGCCGGCGGAACGATGCGAGTCGTATGCCGCTCCACCATCTGCCAATCCTTCCCGTTCTTCACCCACACCTGCAGCATCGTCAACGGAATATCGCCGGCCGCATTGTGCGCCGTCACCTTCGCCCGAATCGTCGCGGCCTTCCCGTAGACGTGAATCGTCTGCTCGTGCACCTCGAAGTTCCCCTTCGATTTCACCAGCGCCGCAATCGCCTGCGCCTTCGTCTCCAACAACGTGTTCGAGTGGCTGTACTGCAACCCGTCGGCGAAGATCTTCCCCAACGCCGTCGCGTCGCCGGCCTTCGCCGCCGCCACGAACGAAGCGTGCGCCGCCTTCACGGCAGCCTCATCGGCCGTCTCCGCAAACCCAACCGAGGAGACCGCAAAAACAAGAGTAGTCAACAACAGAGTTTTCATAGCCCCTAATCCTATCTGATTTACTGCACGCATTCGAAATTCGCCGCCTCGTCCGTCGACCCCGTCCCCTTATATTTCGCCGTCTTCGGGTACGCGCACAACGGCCGCGTCCGCCCCGGCCGCGTCGCTACAATCTGCTCCGGCGCCACGCCCTTCTCCACCCACTGCTCCAGCGCCATCGCAATGTTCGACGCCGCGTCCCCCTTCGGCGCGCCGCCCTGTCCGAAATTATTCGGCCCCGCCCCCGCCCCGCAATGCTGCATCCCGGGCACCATAAACAGCCGCACGAATTCGCCCGTCGCCTTCGCCCCCATCTTCTTCTGCACGTTCTGGTAGTAGTCGATCACCGCCTGACCCGGGATCGCCGCGTCGCACCACCCGTGGTACAAAATCAGCTTCCCGCCCCGCGCCTGAAACGCCTTCAGGTTCGGATCAGTCGAGTTCAAATGCGCCGCCATCTTCTGCGCCGCCGGCAGGTCCCGCGCAACATCGAACGTCTTGTAATCCCACTTCGGATCGCTGTAAACCATGTACTTGAAGAAGTTCGTGCTGAACAAAAACATCGCGCTCTTCTCCATCCCCGGCCCCGTGATCCACGACGCCCATCCGCCCATCTCCGCCTCGCCCGACATCGCGTAGCCCGGGTAAACCTGCTTCCCCTTGGCGTCCTTCAACCCCGCGTACAGCTCTTTCAAACCGGCCACCTGCGGCGCCGTCAAACAGCTCTTGTTGTCCTCCCCCTTGCACAACAAAACACCCGGATCAAACCCGCACTTCCCCGGATTCTCAATCACGCCATCCGCCACTCCATCGTTCTTGTCACAAGCCGCAATCGCCGCCGTCTGAATCGCCGGCAACTTCTCCGCCGGAAAGTAGAACGAAGCATCCCGCATCGTCGCCGCCGAATTCTTCAAAGCGTTCGTCATCAGCATCGTCCAGTTATTCGCCGGCGCCCCCGCGATAATCCCGTCATAATCCTCCGGGTACCGCTGCGCCTCCATTAACGCCTGCCGCCCGCCATTCGAACACGAAGAAAAGTACGACTTCTTCGGCGCCGACCCATAATACGCCGCCGTAATCGCCTTCCCCTGCACCGCCGTCAAATGGATCGCCCGGTGCCCGAAATCGATGATCTTCTCCGGATGCTGCAACGCCCAACTGGCATCCACGCCGCCCGTCACCGCATGCCCCGTATCCGTCGACGCCGAAGCATACCCGGTCTTCACCGCCTCCACCAACCCGCCCGTCGAAATTGACCCCGCATACCCGCCATTCCCGATCCCCAAAAACTTCCCGTTCCACCCCTCCACCGGCATCCACACGGCGAACTTAATCACCGAATCCGCCGTCGGCGTCATCACGCCCGTCACCCGGCACGTCGCCGGCGTCCCTTTCTCGGCCGCATAGATACGAGCCTCCGAAATCGTAGTCGTTGCCAGCTTCAACTTCGCCAGCCCCTCGCAATCAGCGCCCGCGGCAACCGCCGCCCCAACCAGCAGAACCAGATATCGCATCCCGAAATCCTTTCACTAACCAATCACTTCGCGCAACCGCCGCGCCAGCGGCACCGCATCGCCATCCGCCATACACGTTGGATTCACCGAGATCACCCCATTGGCCGCCTGCGAAGAATCCAGGTAAATCGACGGCGTCCCCTCCTGCAGTGCCAGGCAAACCGCCAAGCCGTTCTTCCCCGCGTCCGGGTTCAACATCACCACCAGCTTCGGCGACCCGCCATCCCGCACCGACACCGTCCCATTCCGCATCCGCCCCAGCTCCGCCGCCATCTTCTCCACCCGCGCCAAATTCACCTTCCGCACCGCCTCCGGGTCATGCGCCACAAACCGCCGCAGCGCCACCAGCAGTCCCACAATCGTCTCTTTCCCCACCTTGCACGGCCGCCCAATCCCATGTTGCGGCAGCCCGGGCAACCGGTCTTTGTCGATCAGGTTCGCCGGCGGCACCCACATGCTCCAGTCAATATCCAAATCCAACATCTGCAAAACCGCCGACATGACCAAATCCCGTCGTCCGCACAGAATCCCCGACCCCTGCGGCCCCCCAATCGCCTTCCCCCCGCTAAACGAAACCAGGTCCGCCCCGGCGGCAATGAACCGCTTCAAATTCGAAACCGGCGGCAACTGCGCCGCCGCGTCCACCAGCACCGGCACGTTCCGCCCATGCGCCGCCTTCACCACATCCTCCAGCGATGGCCGAGCATTCCCATTGGCCACATACATCACCGCCGCCGTCCTATCCGTGATCGCGTCCGCAATCTCCCACCCCTCCGCGTCGCGCACACCCGCGCCCGCGAACCGGTCCGGCAGCCCCACTTCAATAATCTTTACCCCAGCCGCCCGAACAGCGTGGTCATAGAAGTTCCGCTGGCTCCGCACCATAATCACTTCATTCTTCATCCCCGTCGTGTCCGGCAGTCGCGACATCCGCCCCGGGTCCAACCCCGCCACGCACGCCGCCGTCCCCAACAGCAGCCCCGCCGCCGCGCCCGACGTCACAATCCCTGCCTCCGCCCCCGTCACACCGGCAATGATCTTCGAAGCCCCCGCCTGCAGGTCCGCCATGTCCACGCAGTGTGTCGCCGCCTCCGCCATCGCCGCCGTCACCTCCGGCGCCAACAGCCCGCCGGAAACCCGCGTGGAAGCGCCCTTGGCGTTGATGATTGTTCGCACGCCGATGTCGTCGTAGATACCCATGACTGTCTATGTTAACCGCTCCCGCCGATTGGCATTCAACGTGCTCTTTCACTGTTGCCATGAAAATCCTACTTGCCATCGATGAAACCCCGGTCAGTGAAGTCGCCGTCGAAGAAGTAGCCGGCCGCCCCTGGCCCGAGGGCACCACCGTCGAAATCCTCACCATCGTCGAACAGGGCCAGCTATGGGCCATGTCGGAGACCCTCGAATCCGCCTACCACCAAGCCAAGGATCTCATCGAAAAGGCCACCGCCATCCTCCGTATGTGCGGCATCAACGCCCATGGCAACATCGCCACCGGGGACCCAAAAACGGTCATCCTCGAACGCGCCGAAGACACCCGGCCAGACTTGATCGTCCTCGGGTCCCACCGCGTCAATCCGCTCACTCATTTCTTCCTCGGCAACGTCGCCGCCCACACCCTCCGCCACGCCGAATGCTCGGTCGCCATCATCCGCCCCCGCCTCGATGAAGCCGTGCAGGCACGCAAAGTCCTGCTCGCCACCGATGGCTCGGCCTACTCCGAAGTCGCCGCCTACGCCATCGCCAATCGCCCCTGGCCGCCCCGCACGCAAGTCCGGGTTCTCAGCGTCGTCGAAGTCGTTCTCCCCACCATCCACGCCCTGTTTGAGCCACCATTCATCCACTCCGGCGAGGTACAGAAACTCCGCGAAGAAGCGCTCACCCGCGCCCAAACCGCCGTCACCCGCGCCCAGGCCATCCTCGCCGGCGCCGGTCTCGATGTCTCTGAATCCGTCTCCGTCCTTCTCGATGGCACCAAAGACGTCATCCTCCACGAAGCCCGCGATTGGGGTGCCGACGTCCTCGTCATCGGCTCCCACGGCCGCCGCGGCGCCCAGCGCATTCTCATGGGCAGCGTCTCGGAAGCCCTCGCCGCACAGGCCACCTGCTCGGTCGAAGTCGTCCGCAGCCGCGCCACTTAACCCACTCCAGCGGGGCATCTGCCCCGCCAAGCTCTAAAAGAACAGCGCCTGCGCACCCAAAATAAAGGCGATGCCAACCAGCGACGTAATCACCTTCATCGTCGTCCAGCTCTGCAACGTCTGCGGCACCGTCATTCCGAAGTACTCGTTCACAATCCAGAACCCGGCGTCGTTCACGTGCGAAAGAATCGTCCCGCCCGCGCTCAGCGCCAGCACAATCATCTCCGGCTGATACCCCGGAATGCCCTTCACCAAAGGCGCCACAATCCCGGCCGCCGTGATGATCGCAACAGTCGCCGAACCCTGCGCCATCCGCATCGCCGCCGCCACCAGATAAGCAACCACCAATGGCGAAATGGCCGACGACGCCAGCAACTTCCCCGCATACGGCCCCACGCCCGAGTCCACAATAATCTGCTTAAACGCCCCGCCCCCGCCCATAATCGCCAGCAGCGTTCCAATCGGCGCCAGCGAATCGGTCGCCATCTTGCCCAACGCATCCCGGTTCAATCCGCGCCGCACGCCGAACGCATACATCGCCACCAGCGCCGTAATCAGCAACGCCGTAAACGGATGCCCAAAGAACCCCAACGCCCCGCCCGTTGAAAACTTCGCAATGTCGGCCACCGACGAAGCAAAGATAAACAGCACCGGCAAAATCAAAACCAGAATCACCAGCCCCACGCTCGGATCCGGATACGCCGACTTCTCTTCCTTCACCCGCGTCGCCATCTCCGGCACCGGAATGAACAACCGGTTCGCAATCCACCGGCCATACAAAATACCACCGGAAATCGCCATCGGGATCGAAAGCAATGCCCCGTACAAAATGGTGCGCCCCAGGTCCGCGCCCAATAACGACGCCGCCGCCGAAGGCGCCGGATGCGGCGGCACCATCGCGTGCGTCACCGTCAATGCCGCCGTCATCGGCAGCCCATAATACAGCAGCGATTTCTTCGATTCCTTCGCCAAACTCCAAGCCAGCGGCACCAGAATGATAAACCCGACCTCAAAGAAAATCGGCAACCCCACCATGAACGCCGCCACCAGCACCGCCCACACCGCGTTCTCTTTTCCAAACTTGCTCAGCAGCCAATCGGCCAACACCCGCCCGCCGCCGGAGTGTTCCAGAAACCGCCCGATCATCGCGCCCAACGCCACAACGACCGCAATGAACCCCAGCGCCTCCCCAAATCCAGTCTGAATCGATTTGATGACTTTCACCGGCTCCATGCCCACGCCAAGCCCCAGCGCCATGGAACTAATCAGCAGCGCAAGAAAGGCATGCAGCCGCACCGCAAGAATCAGGAACAGCAGGAGCGCAATAGCGCCCAGCGTCATAGTGAGAAGGAAGGGTCCGTTATCTGGCACGAACCCGTTAGTTTACACTCTATGCATGCAACGCCGGAACTTCTTTGGAACCAGCCTCTCCGCGGGACTCATGCAAGGCCCCGCCGAACCCCAGATCGACCGCGAGTATCAGTCCGGTGGAACCGGCGGCGTTGCCTACAACGTCCCCGTCACCGTGGAGCGGAAAAAACCGGGCAAACCCCACGCCGGCAAAGTCTTCGCCGCCATCCAGCCCCATTGTGATGACGTGCCCATCTTCGCCGGCGGCCTCTGCCTGAAGCTGATCGACGAAGGCTACACCGGCTACTTGATCACCCTCTCCAACGACTCCATGGCCGGCACCGGCCCCTCCATCGGCGACATCGTTTACAAAAACGAGCAGGACACCTACGAAGTCGGCCGCCGCCTGAAGTGCAAGGAGTCGTTCTTCCTGAACTACCCCAACCACAACATGGACGCCTGGCCGCTGGTCGAAATCCGCGCC
>CAMATG010000287.1 GCA_945860645.1 Candidatus Sulfopaludibacter sp. SbA3
GACGGTCGCGTTGCCGTGATGGGTGAGAATTTGGATGAGTTCGGCGCCGCTGTAGCCGCGGAAGCCGACGATGCCCGCTTTGATCATTTCTTGTTCACTATACAAGGTGAGTATTTATTCAGTACTATGAATAAATATAACACACCCGCGTAGAGTCAGATGCGGTGGAGACCGCGAGCGTTACGCCAATTACGGCCGCGGCGCGGAGTGTTCGGCGACGGAGCGGTCCGCAAGGTCGCCGAGGAACGGCAGGCGGATGGCTTCGCCCTGCGAGGTCTTGAATAGCATGAAGCACCAGCCGCAGATGACGGAGAGCTTGAGGGAGCCGATGACGGCGCGGCGGGCGGCGACGCCGGCGAAGCCGAAGAGGGAGCCGATGGCCATATCGATCAGCAGCCAGACGACGGCGAGGTAGAGCCCCTGGAAGGCGTGGAAGCGCACGAGATTGTCCGTGCGGAACCGTTGGGAGGCCAGGATGAACAGCGCGAAGGCCCAGCCGACGAAGGGGACGTAGCTGAGCGTGGCCGCGGTGCTGGGGGAGATGCCGCTCAGCCACTCTTCGCCTGCCACGGGTTTCTGTTGTTGCTGGGGCGAAGGCGGAGGCGCGGCGGCGGTGGCGCCGGGTTGGCGCGCGCCGCACTTGGCACAGAAAGCGGCCGATGTTTCGACCTGGGTTCCGCATTGGGTACAGAAGGGCATTGGCGTCTCCGTTCAGATTAGGATACGCAACTTCGGGTTGCAGTGTTCCGTTGGAGTTCAGTAGCATGAGTGCGCATGAAACCGATTGTTCTCGCTTTAGGGATTTTGGGCGCCGCGCTTTCGTTACCGGCCGCGGATAAGACTCTGGATATTTATTTCATCGACGTGGAGGGCGGCCAGGCAACCCTGGTGGTGACGCCGGATAAGCAGTCGATGCTGGTGGATACAGGGTGGCCGGGGTTCGGCGACCGGGACGCGGACCGGATTGTGAAGGTGGCGAAGAAGGCGGGGTTGAAGAAGATCGACAACCTGCTGATCACGCACTACCACCGGGATCATGTCGGCGGGATTACGCAGTTGTTGAGCAAAATGTCGGTGGGCACTTTCGTGGACCACGGGCCGAACCGGGAGACCGGCGCGGCGGCGGACCAGTTGATGGAAGCCTACACGAAGGCCGCTTCCAGCGGGCAACGGCAGAGTGTGAAGCCGGGCGATAAAGTGACGCTGAAGGGTGCCGATGTGACGGTGTTGACGGCGGATGGGAACGTGATCGACAAGCCTTTGGCGGGAGGCGGGCAGGCCAATCCGCTGTGCGCGAAGGCGGAGAAAAAGGCCGACGATCCGACGGAGAACGCGCGGAGCCTGGGCGTGCTGGTGACGTTCGGCAGCTTCAAGTTTTTCGATATTGGCGACCTGACGTGGAACAAGGAATTGGAACTGGCGTGCCCGGCGAACAAGGTGGGCACGGTGGATCTATACGTGACCACGCATCACGGCATGGACGTGAGCGGCCCGGAGGCGCTGGTGCATGCGTTGCGCCCGCGTGTCGTCATCATGAACAACGGCTCGCGTAAGGGCGGCTCGCCCGCGGCGTGGAAGATTGTGAAGGCTTCGCCGGGGCTGGAAGACATGTGGCAGTTGCACTTTGCCAATGCCGGCGGGCAGGAGCACAACGTGGCCAACGCGTTTCTGGCCGATTTGAACGACACCGGCGAGGGCAACTACATCAAAGTGAGCGCCACGAAAACGGGCGCGATGACGGTGTTCAACTCGCGCAATAAACACACGAAGACATACGCGGCAAAATAGTAGTCAGCCGCTAATGCAATTTCTCCACACAGCCGACTGGCAGATCGGCATGAAGGCTGCCGCCACCGGGGGCGCCGCCGCGGCCGTGCGCGCGGCGCGGCTGGAATCGGCCGCGCGCGTGGTGGCCATCAGCGCCGATTTTCTGTTGGTGGCGGGCGACACGTTTGAAGACAACGCCGTGGACCGGGCGCTGGTGCAGCAGACCGGGGAGATACTTTCGCGCTTTCGCGGCCCTGTTTATCTGCTGCCGGGGAACCACGATCCGCTCCAGCCGGGCAGTGTGTGGGAGCACCCGGTGTGGAAGCAGTACGGTAATTTGCATGTGGTCCGGGAGCCGCGCGCGTACGCGGTGCAGGGCGGGACGCTGATCGCCGCGCCGCTGTGCGAGACGCATTCGCGGCGGGACCCGACATTGGGGCTCGTGAACATTCCACGGCCGGAGGGGCCGGTGGTGGCGATGAGCCATGGGACGGTGGAGGGCATCGACGCCGCCACCGAGCACCATCCCATTTCCCGCGAAGCCTGCGCCCGTGCCGGCGCGCAGTATCTGGCGCTGGGCCATTGGCATTCGACGTCGTTGTATCCCGACGCGGCGGGCGTGGTGCGCATGGCGTATTGCGGTACGCAGGAGACGACGAAGTTCGGCGAACGGGACAGCGGGAACGCGCTGCTGGTGCGGGTGGCCGACGGCGTGCCCGCGATTGAACGGATTCATACGGGCGTGCTGTCGTGGGTGACGTTGGAGGAGGAAGTGAAGGCCGTTGGCGACCTGGCGCGGCTGCGGGACCGCGTGGCTGGCTTGGCCGAACGGGCGCTGGTGCGTTTGGAAATTCGTGGGTTGCTGCATGCGGCGGAGGCAGACCTGCTGCGGCAGATCACGGAGATGCGCGGGCGGTTTCTGCACTTCGCGGTGGACGCAGGCGCGTTGCGGCCGGCGGCGGAGGATGGGTGGGAGGAGTTGCTGCCGGCGGGCGCGGTGCGGCTGGCGGCGCGGCAGTTGCGGGAGCGGGCGTCGAATGGCGACGCGGTGGCCGCTGAGGCATTGTTGGAATTGCAGGCGCTGGCGGCGCAGGTGGGCGCATGATCCTGCGATCCATCGAAGTGGAAGGGTTCCGGTGCTTCGACCGGGCGCTGCGCGTGGCCGATTTCGCGCCGGGCTTGAATGTGTTGCACGGGCCGAACGGGGCGGGGAAGTCCACTCTGTTGCGAGCGCTGCAGCATGTAATGGTGGATTCCTATTCGCTGTCCGGGGCGGCGGTGAAGCAGGCGATGTCGCCATGGGGCCGGGCGCTGAGTCCGCGGATTTGCGCCGTGTTTTCGCATGGGGGCGAAGAGTGGCGGATTGAGAAGCGGTTTCTGGGGAGCCCGTCGGCGAAGCTGGAAAAGCTGGAGTCGGGCGTGTTCCGGCCGGTGGCCGATGGCAAGGAAGCGGACCAGCGGATCCGCGAAATGCTGCTGGCCGAGGGGGCCGCGAAGGGCATTGCGAAAGATGTCCACATGGGGCTGCTGCAGGTTTTGTGGACGCCGCAGGGCGCGCCATTGCTGCCTGAATGGAGCGCAGGCGTGCGCACCACGTTGCAGGAGGCCTTCGGTGCGGCGCTAAGTTCGCGGGCGGCCGATGCGTTGTCGGACCTGGTGGACGGACGCGCGGGCGTGTACTTTACGGATACGGGGATGACGCGGAAGTCGTCGCCGGTGAACGCGCTGCAAGGGGAGGAGAGCCGGTTGCGGGCGGAGGCGCTGGCGCTGAAAACGCAGTGGCAGACGGCGGGGGTGAATCGGGAGTCACTGGTACGTTTGCGGGAGGGGATTGCCGGTAACGAGGCGAAGCTGGCCCAGGTGCGGCCGGCGCTGGAGCAGGCGCGGGCGCGGCAGCGGGAGTTGGCGGAGTCGACATCGGCCGAGTTGATTGCGCGCCGGTCTTTCGATGGATTGGAAAGCCGCGTGCGGCAGTGGCGGTCCGACTTAGCGATGCGGTTGCAGTTGGAGCCGCAGTTGGCGGCGGCGATTGCCACTCACGATGTGGCGCGGCGGGCGCAGGAGACGGGGCAGGCGGCTGGGCCGAAAATCGCGGCGTTGGAGCGGGAGTTGGAACTGCTGCAGCAGAGCGGGGTGGATGCCAAGGCGTGGGGGGAACTGTTGCGGTATCGGGAGCTTTCGGCCGCGGCCCTGGCGCTGCGGGAACAGCGGGACGCGCTGCGCGCGCCGGCCGCCGCGGCGATGGCGGAACTGCGCGAGTTGCATCAGCGGTTGCAGGTGAGGGAAGCGGCGCTAGATGCGGCGAGTTTGAAGCTGACGATCGAGGCGGAAGCCGCGTTGGTGGTGGAAACTGATGGCGCGACGCGGAGCGTGTTCGCGGGCGATTCGCTGGAATTGACCGGGGCGCAGGCGATTTCGTTACGCATTCCCAACGTTGCCCGCTTCACGGCTTCGAGCGCGAATGCGCAGGCCGCGGGGCTGGAAGCCGAAGTCGGGCGATTGCGCGAGAAGCTGGCGCGTTTGCTGGATGGCGATACGGTTCCGCTGTTGGAAGAACGCTTTGCGCGGCGGGATCAATTGCAGCGGGACCTGGACGCGCGGGAAGCCGAGTTACGCCCGCTGGCGGCTCGCCGTGGGGAGCTGGACGAACTGGCCGGCCGCCGTCTGGCCTGGGTGGCCGATCCGCCCGATATAGACGCCATCCGCGCGCGTTACCGCGATTGCCGGAAGGAATTGGAGACGCTGAAGGCGCAGTTCGACCTGCCGGCGCTGGCCACGGGCGCGGCGTTGGCGAGCGCGGCGGTGGCGAACGTAGAGACGCAGTTGGCCCAGGTGAATGCGCGGCTGGTTCAGCAGGAAGCGGCCGGGCCGCTGGACGAATTGGAATTGCAGCGCGCCGATTCCGCCGCCCGGCTGGCGGCGGCCAGCGCTCGGCTTGCGGCTGTGAAAGACACCGGCGTGGCCGATCCGGTGGCGATGGAGCAGACGGCCAATTCGGTGCAGGCCGCGCTCGACGCTGATCGCGAGGCCGCCGCGCGCCTGGATGGCGAACTCGCCGTGCTGCAGAATCAGAACCTCTATTCGCGGCTGGCGGAGACCGAGGAACGGCTGGCTGTTTGCGCCGAAGAACTGGAGCGCGAGCGCCGCCGGGCGGAGGCGCTGAAGCTGTTGAAGGAGACGCTGGCGGTTGCGAAGCGCACAATGTCGGCCTCGCTTCCGGACCGGATTGCGGAGTTTGCCACCGGCAACTGGCGGCGCATCGCCGGGCCGTCGGCCCATGCGATTCGCGTCGACGATACGTGGACGCCGGCCGGTCTCCTGGTCCCCGGCGCCGATGCCCGGCTCGACGAACTCTCCGGCGGGGAGGCCGAGCAGGTGGCCTTCGCCACGCGTCTGGCGCTGGCCACACGGCTGGCCCAGGCCGGCCCGCAGTTGGCCGTTTTCGACGATGCGTTCCTGGCCACCGATCCCCACCGCGCCGCCCGGATTCTGGAACTGCTGGCCGAATCGGCCGAGACGCTGCAGATTCTCATTCTGACCTGTCATCCCGAACGCTTCGCCCAACTGCCGGGCGTCCGCCAATTCGACCTGGAAAAACTGAAACAATAGGCTCATGGACGAACGGGCCTATTACACCGAGTCTCCGGCGACGCGCCCGGCGCAACTGATCTGCCCGTACTGCCGTACCAGCCAGCAGTTGGAGTTGCGGTGGCTGATCCGCCGGAGAAAAGACCGCCTGCCGCCCGGTGGCGACGAACGCGATCGCGCGCGATTCGCCAAGTGCCAAAGTTACATGGTGCTCCTGGACGACCGCACGCGATGCGGCAATCCACGTTGCCGAAAAACTTTTGATGTTTCTGGCATTAAAACTACGGCTTTTTTGGCCGATCAGTAAGCAAGGCGAAAAATTTGCATGCGTATAAGTCGTTGAAAAGAATGCCATGTGCGGACCGTCTGGGTCCGCCGGCCTAGAACGGTACTGTCTTCCATAGAACCAAGGTCGGGCTATACACGTCTTAACGAGTGCAATAGCCTGAAGTTGTTCAGGGGATAGCGGGGTGCAAGCCGCTGCTCCCTGAACAGAGAAAATCCTCCGATTGCGAGCCGGGAGCCTTCTTCCGGCTCATTTTTTTGGCTCAATTTTTGGCAGAATAGATTCCAATGCCAACCCTGATAGCCGGGCCAACGCGGATTGAAGCCGCCGGTACCAAGCCGAAGTTGATTGATGAGTACGTGGGCCGTGTGAACACCGGGACGGAGACTCTCAGCGTGGCGCACATGCGCAGCCCGGGTGGCTGGGTGGAGCCGGGCCAGACGCCTGAATTTGATGAATACACGGTGGTGCTGAAGGGGGCGGTGCAGATTGAGCATCGGGACGGCGTCATGACGGTGGCGGCCGGGCAGGCCGTGTTGACGCACGCCGGAGAGTGGATCCGGTACTCGACGCCGGGCGCCGAGGGCGCCGAGTACATTGCGATTTGCCTGCCTGCGTTTGCGCCTGGCACGGTTCATCGCGATCCCGAATAGCAGAAATCCCCGCGTGGCGGGCCAGCCATGATAAACTTAGAGGTTGGCATCCCCGCCCCGAAATACCCTCTCGGCTGTTCACTCTGCACATCCTGGGTTTTGGGTGACGCTATTCGCGGCGCAGGCGTGTTCTTTGCCGAATCGTTCAACTTAACTCCAAGGAGCAATACGTGGCTGAAGGTTTGCGTCACATATTTACTTCGGAATCGGTCACCGAAGGCCATCCCGATAAGATGGCGGATCAGATTTCCGACGCCGTTCTCGATGCCGTTTTGAAGGATGACCCGACGGGCCGCGTGGCCTGCGAAGTCCTTGTAACAACGGGTCTGGCGGTGGTTGCTGGTGAAATCACCACCAAATCGATTTTCAACGTGCCGGACTTGGTGCGCGAAGTGGTGGCCGAAATCGGCTTCACGGATGCCGCCATGGGTTACGACGCCAAGACCGTCGGTATCCTGAATGCTATCCAGACCCAGTCTCCCCATATCGCTATGGGTGTGGACACGGGCGGCGCCGGCGATCAGGGCCTGATGTTTGGCTACGCCTGCAACGAGACTCCGGAACTGATGCCGCTGCCGATCATGCTGGCACACCAGCTGGTTGCCCAACTGTCTGCCGTCCGCAAGGCCGGTACGGTGAACTGGCTGCGTCCCGACGGTAAGAGCCAGGTGTCGGTTGAGTACGTCAACGGCAAGCCGACCCGCATCGACGCGGTTGTCGTCTCCACCCAGCACGCCCCCGAAGTGAGCACTGAAGAGTTGCGCGCCAAGGTGAAGGAACTGGTGATCGACCCGATCGTCCCCGCCAACATGGTGGACTCGAACACCAAGTACCACATCAACCCGACCGGCTTGTTCGTCATCGGTGGTCCGCACGGCGATACCGGCCTCACTGGCCGTAAGATCATCGTCGACACCTACGGCGGCATGGGCCGTCACGGCGGCGGCGCCTTCTCCGGAAAAGATCCGACGAAGGTTGACCGTTCGGCCTGCTACATGGCCCGCTACATTGCCAAGAACATCGTTGCCGCCGGCCTCGCCGATCGCTGCGAAGTTCAGTTGGCCTACGCCATCGGCGTGGCTGAGCCCGTCTCGGTCATGGTCGACACGTTCGGCACCGGCCTCGTGGACGGCGCGCGCTTGACGGAACTGGTTCGTGAGAACTTCGGCCTGACGCCGAAAGCGATCATCGACCATCTCCAGCTGCGTCGCCCGATCTACCGCAAGACCGCCGCGTTCGGCCACTTCGGCCGTAACGAGCCGACCTTCACGTGGGAAGCCACCGACAAGGCGGAGGCGCTCCGCGCTGGCGCGGGCCTTGCCGCCGCGGCTAACGGATAGTCTGGTAACGTTACAATTCGCACTCAAGGCGCGGAGCCAATCCCTCCGCGCCTTCCTCATAAAATCTCTTCTTTCTAAATACCCTTTT
>CAMATG010000288.1 GCA_945860645.1 Candidatus Sulfopaludibacter sp. SbA3
TCTGGCGCGAGTACGCGGCCGGAGAGACGATCAAGGGACTAGCCCGGAAGCATGGCGTACACCGCCGCCCGATCTGGCAGGCGATCGGCAACGCGGTCCCGCCCGAACGCAAAACTTCCGAACGGGAACAACCCAAACTGGACCGTTGATGGCGGTCAACCGTCGGGCAATGTTCCCACCTCGTTCAGGCTCGTCACCAGCTAGCCATTGCCGCTGACACTAACCCGCGCAAGCCATCTCTCTGCGGCCTGATCCGGTTCTGACTACACAGGCGCTGGCTCATTGAGTTCTCGAAGTGAGGCGTAACTGTACTCCTGGGATCGAGGGCCCTAAGCACTGATCTACCCTGCAGGGATGGTTGGCACCGCGATCGCCGGCTATCCAAGTGATTGAAAGAACGGGGCTTATTGGAGTTACTCCGTTTACTCCGTTAGCAATTCTTGCCGATTCTGCAAGCCGCTTGTAATCAATGGTTTAGCCGTGTGACGTCCATCTTGGGGTAGACATTTTCGGCGGAAAGTCCCTAGGAGATACCCGTAACTCATTGATTCTAAATGGAGCGGGAGATGGGACTCGAACCCACGACGTTCAGCTTGGGAAGCTGACATTCTACCACTGAATTACTCCCGCTCAGCAGCGAATCGCGAAACCATTCTACCATGGTTCATGCGCTTCGCACCCCTCTTCCTCTTATTTGCCCTCCACGCCGAGCCACCCCAATACGCCTCCAAAGCCGTTCTCAAAGCCCCAACCAACTACCGCGACTGGTACTTCGTCGGCTCCAACCTCGGCATCTCCTATTCCGAAAACGCCACCAAAGACCCCAACTTCAAGAACATCTACATCCCCCGCGCCGCCGCCGACACCTTCAAAAAAACCGGCATTTTCCCCGAAAAAACCATGCTCGTCATGGAAGTCTACCAACCCACCAAAGACGCCTCCCCCGCCAAACAAGGCCAATTCGAAGGCAAATTTATCGGCATCGAAGTCGCCGTCAAGGACAAGGACGCCGTCCCCGAAGGCTGGGCCTACTACAACTTCATCGGCGACAATGGCGAACGAAAACCCACCGCCAAAGCCAACCCCAAACAAGCCTGCTGGAGCTGCCACCAGGAGCACGGCGCCAAAGATAACGTCTTCGTCCAGTTCTACCCCCGCCTCCGCGACAAGGATTAACAAATGAGAGCCGCCTTTTACAACGGCAACCGGACCATCCAAACCGGCCCCTGCCAGCCCGAAAAACCCCAGGAAAACCAGGTCCAACTCCGCGTCTCCCACTGCGGCATCTGCGGCACCGACCTCCATCTCTTCCACGGCAACATGGACCACCGCGTCCATTTCCCCCAGGTGATCGGCCACGAAAGCTCCGCCATCATCGAAGCCGTCGGCCCCGGCGTCACAAACTGGAAAGTAAACGACCGCGTCACCGTCCGCCCCCTCGACCCCTGCGGCCAGTGCCCCGCCTGCCAACGCGGCCATTCCCACGTCTGCCAAAAACTCAAATTCATCGGCATCGACGCTCCCGGCGCCATGCAAGGCCTCTGGACCGTACCCGCCCACACCCTCCACCGCCTCCCCGAAAACCTGTCCCTCGAAACCGCCGCCCTCATCGAACCCATCGCCGTCGCCTGCCACGACGTCCGCCTCGGCGAAACCAAGCCCAACGAATTCGCCGTAGTCATCGGCGGCGGCCCCATCGGCGCCCTCGTCGCGCTAGTCGCCCAACACAAAGGCGCCCGCGTCATCGTCACCGAAATCAACCCCTTCCGCATCAAACTCCTGCAGCAACTCGGCCTCGAAGTCTACGACCCCCGCACCACCGACATCCCCGCCCTCGTCCAATCAGAAACGAAGGAAGCCGGCGCCGACGTTGTCTTCGAAGTCTCCGGCACCGCCCCCGGCGCCGAACTCATGACCAAACTCCCCGGCGTCCGCGGCCGCGTCGTCATGGTCGCCGTCTTCCCCAAGCCCGTCCCCGTCGATCTCCACAAATTCTTCTGGCGCGAAATGCGCCTCATCGGCACCCGCGTCTACGAGCCCCAGGACTTCGACGAAGCCATCGATCTCCTCGCCAACACGCAGGTCCCCTTCGCCAAATTGATCACCGGCATCTACCCTCTCGACGGTCTCGAAAAGGGGCTCCTCGAAATGGAGCAAGGCGCCGACGTCATGAAAATCCTCATCGACTGCGGGAGTTAGCCGCCCGCCGCGCCCAGATCTGCACGTTCAAATCGGAGCTCTTGTTCCACGCCGCCCCCGTCGCGTCGTACTCTTTCGCATACCGCCCGGCGGCTTCAAACAACAGCAATTTCCCATCCGCCCCATCGGCCGGCGCCTCGCCCTGCGTGGCGTTCGACCCATGCGTGAACCACGGATAAATGTCACCCTTCTCGCCCACGCTCCGTCCCAGGCCCCACGCCCCGAACCGGTACCGCACGCCGCCCTCAACCCGCAGATTCAGGTTTCGGAACTCAACCTGATACACCTTGAACCGCGCCCCGAAATTCTCATACAGCGGCGCGCCCTCCGCCTCCGAAATCACAATATCGGCGCCCTCAACATCGTTCGAACCCCGCGCCATCCGCCCCGTCGAAACCGGCGTCAAGTCCTCGCCCGCCGCGCCCACATACAGCCGAACGTCCTGGTAAACATCCCCCAACGTAGCCGGATCGGCGTCAAACGCCCCCGGCACCGCCCACACCCGCAGCGTGTTCACCACCCACCGCTCGCCCGCCTGGCCAATCACAAAATCGTCGCCCACAAAGCCCTGTGAATACAGCGTCCACCGCACGTTCGATCGCGCCGCCACGCCGGCGTCGTTATTCCAATTCGCACGCGGCAACCCGCGGTCCACCACCAACTGGTCATCGGCGAAAGCCCCACCCGCAACCAGCAACATCACAGAAACAAGGCGACGAATGATCATGAAAACTATTCTAATTTAGTTTTCACCCGCCACGGTTTTGTCCCCCGTTACAAGACTCCGCAATCCGAACGGCAGCGGCACCGGCTTACTCGTGTCAAACTTCTCCCGCTGCCGCGCACCCACCACATTGATCATCTTCTCCACCAGAAACGCCGGCAGCCGGATACTCTGAAAATACGCTTTTTCCACGGAAAAAGTACCAAATCCATTCGCCGCGTTCAGCCGCAGGTCAATCCACACTTCCTTCTTCCCGCTCAACACCGGTTTCAACAACGTCGGCACCGTCCCCGGCCGCGCCTGCTCCACTAAGTCAAAATCAATCATCGTCAGCGTCGACACATAGTTCCCCGGAAAGAACTTCACCGCCATTCGCTCTAGCCCCGGCCGTGGATTCACCGTCCGCGCATGCTGCAAGTAGTCATTCACCTCCGCCTCGGTCAACTGGAAATGGACTTTCCGTCGCGTCGCCTGCGCCTGGTTCAACTCCCCAAACAGCCGCAGCACCTTGGCCACCGGCGCCGGTTGCGCCCACGCCCCCATCACCGCGAAAACCACTACACATCGTCGAAAGAAGTTCACTCCCTCCATCATACGTGCCGCCTGTGATAGCGTACTCCTACCCTATGCGAACGCTTCCAATTCTGGCCCTCGCCGCCCTCGCCTCCTTCGCTCAGACCCCATGGGAAAACCCCGTGCGCAAACTGCTCAAGGAAGGTAAACCCGTCATCGGCGCCACTATCACCGCCGCCAGCCCCGAAGTCGCCGCCCAGTGCGCCGCCATGGGCTTCGATTTCATCTGGATCGAAATGGAGCATAGCCCCATCACGCTCGAAACCGCGCGCAATATGATCCTCGCCACCCGCGGCCTCAAGGCGCTCCCCTTTATCCGCGTCCCCGTAAACGAACTCTGGACCGCCAAACGCGCCCTCGACATGGGCGCCATCGGCGTCGTCTTCCCCTTCACGTCCACCCCGGAACTCGCCCGCCAGGCCGCCGCCAGCACCAAATATCCCCCCGCCGTCCGCCGCGGCTCCGGCCCCGCTCTCGCCACCTTCCGCTGGCCCGCCCCCGAAGGCTACGCCGATTTCATCGATAAAAACGCTCTCACCATCATCATCATCGAGGAAGCCTCCGCCGTCGACAAGATCGAAGAGATCGCCGCCACCCCCGGCATCGACGTTCTCTTCATCGGCGCCAACGACCTTGCCTATTCCCTCGGTCTCCGCGGCAATCAGGACCATCCCAAGCACCGCGCCGCCATGGAAAAGGTAATCGCCGCGGCCAAGAAGCACAACCTCCCCGTCGGCCGCCCCGTCGCCAACGCCGCCCAAATCCAGGAGGGAATCAAGATGGGCTTCACGTTCTTCCAAGGCCCCTCGGACATGGTGATGCTCCGCACCGGCGCCGAAAGCCTGCTCAAGCCCTTCGGTAAGTGGGACACCACCGGCAAGGACCGTCCCTCCTACTAGCCCCCAATTAGGTGCCACTCACTGTTATCCCCCGTAATTCAAAACGAAAACGAATAAACCAAAGGCCTGCAATCACTTGCAGGCCTTTTTGCCAGACACAAAAACCACCCCCACCCGCGGCACCCCCCCCAAAAAAACCTACCGGCGGACAATATCCCCCGGCCGAGCCCCCGTATGCTGGCCCTTGTCCAACACCACCGTCCCATTCACAATCACAAACTCCACCCCCGTCGCATACTGGTGCGGCTTGTCATAAGTGGCGTTATCAATAATTGTCTTCGGATCAAACACCGTAACATCGGCCGGAAACCCAACCCGCAGTAACCCGCGATCATAAATGCGCAACTTGGAAGCATTCGCCGAAGTCATCTTCCGGATCGCCTCTTCCAAAGGAATCACTTTCTCATCCCGCACATACCGCCCCAAAACCCGCGGAAATGTCCCATAGAACCGCGGATGCGGATGCTGCTGCGCCAACAATCCCTCCGTCGCAATCGCGCTCCCATCGGAACCAATCGAAACAAACGGCGTCCGCATCGCAAACCGCATATCGTCCTCGGAATGATGGAAAAACACCGTCGGCACAGACCCGCCATTGTCTACAATCACCTTGAACAACACATCCACCGGATCCCCGCCAATCTCCCGGATCACTTCATTCATCCGCCGCCCCTGATACTTCTTATACTCCGGGTTCGACAACGAAGCCAGTAACATCCCCTCCCACGACCCCGTCGCCAAATAATGGTTATACCAGTTCGTCCCCGGAATCCCATTCAACACTTCTTTCCTCAACCGTTCCCGCAACGCCGGATCCTGAATATTGGCAATTAACTTACTCCGCCCGCCCTCGTGCGCCCACGGGGGCAGAATGCTCGATAAGTTGTTCTGCCCCGCGCGATAAGGATACACATGCGCTTCCACTTCCTGCCCCTGCGCCCGCGCATTGCCGATCAGGCCGATCAGCTCCGGCATCTTACCCCATAACTTATGATCGGCGATCTTAATGTGGATCACATCCACCGGCACGTTCGCCCGCTTGCCAATCGCAATCGCCTCGCTGACGGATTCAAAAACCCCCTGCCCCTCGGTCCGCATGTGGGTCGAATAAATCCCGCCAAACTTTGAGGCCTCTTCGCACATCGCCACCAGCGTATCGGTGTCAATCCACGCTCCCGGCGGCCCGCTCAGCGAACTCGAAACGCCCAACGCGCCATCGGCCATCGCCTGCCTAACCGCCGCCCGCATTCTGGTCAACTCATCGGCCGTCGGCGGCCCCGCCTTCGGCCCGCGCGTCTGCACCCAGATCTGGCTCGAACCCACATAACTGCCCACATTCGTGCTGATTCCGGCCTTCTTCAACCGCGCCCAGTAATCGGTAAACCGCGCAAACTGCGCCGACGGCGCCGCCGATTCGCCCTCGCCAAAAATCATCGTCGTCACGCCCTGCCGGATCATGCTCTGCGCATTCCCATCAGTCAGCAGCGTCGAATCCGAGTGGTTGTGGATGTCAATAAACCCGGGGCTGACAATCATCCCCTTGGCGTCGATCACCCGCCGCGCGGTCTTCCCCTCCAGTCGGCCCATCCCCGCCACCCGGCCGTCTTTCAACCCCACATCGCCCAGATAGGACGGGTTTCCCGTGCCATCCGCGATTCGCCCGCCGCGGATCAGTAAGTCAAAATCCTGCGCGCGCAGCGCGGTAACAAGAAGGAGTAAGGTAGTAAGTTTCACGGTAATTTAGGCCAGCCCGATTCAAGTGCGATCGCCTCCAGCAAGGGCCGCAGTAACTTGCCCCCGCTGTCGGAATTTGTCATCACCACGGCGCCCCGGCTCGCGTCCGCCCGGCAGATCATTTCGCACCGGTACCCCGCGTTCGAGCCCGAATGTCCAAACCATCCCTGCGTACCCACAAAGCCCAGCCCGTGCCGTCCGACGTGCGGAATAATCATCAACTCTGCCATCTCGCGTTCAACGATCTTATTCGATTCGCCCATCACCGCGCGCGCCACCGCAATCGCGAACAGGCTCAAATCGGTGGGCGTCGTCCACAGCCCCGCCGCCGCCATCTCCGGATACGTGTGCCACCCGCCCGTGTAGGAGCGCCCCGTTTCGTGGAATCCCACCGCCGTCCGCGCCGCCCGCTCCAACGGCAGTGGTTGCTGAAACGTGCTGTTGTGCATCCCCAGCCGGCTCAAAACAATCCGCTGCATCAGGTCGGGAAAGGAGCGTTGAAACCGTTCAGTCAGCAGCAGTTGCAACACCGTATACCCGCCCCCCGAATACCGGTACAAGGAGCCCGGAACAGCATCGACGCGGACGGGCTTCGTATTCGCCGGCGCCTCGCCGTCCAAGACCTGCCGCACCGTCGGCACCAAATCGTTCTCGCCATACCCCGGAAAACCATGGACCGTCAGTCCAGCCGTATGGCTCAGAATCCCCCGCACCGTGACTTTCTTGGCGGCGGTGAACTCATTGTCCGGAACATGCCAGGCGGTCAGCTTATCGTTGACGTTCTCATCGAGCCCGAAGTTCCCAAACTGCGACATGTGCAACGCCGCCATCGCGGCGACCGGCTTGCTCAACGACGCGGCCTGGAACATGGTACCCACACTCGCCCCGACGCCATACGTGCGAGCCCATTCCACAGTGCCATCACGAATCACAGCGACGGACACAGCCGGCGTCTTATTTTCGGCCATAGCAGCGGAGGGCCGCCAAAGGGCTTCAATGCGGCGAATGCGGTCTTCCAGCGGGCCCGCATAAGCGGCCGTGCCGACGCCCAACGCCAGAAACTGTCTTCGCCTAACCATGCCGACCCCCTCTATCATCCCTCAACAGCGCCAGCCGCGGGGCTGGCCGACGTTACCTCCACCCCAGCCCGCATCATCCACTGAGCTAAGGTACAACCCCGCGTCACTCTCACCAACCCACGCCGCGCCCCCGCCAGCCCAGTCCGCATCATCCCCAGAGCCAACGCCCTACACCCGCCCCGCCGTCCGCACTACCCGTCCAACGAATAACGCGATGCCACCCCAGCCCGCACCGTCTACCCGAGCAACGCCGCCACCCGCCCCTCCGTCCGCACTGCCTGGCCAACGAGTAACGTGACGCCACCCCAGCCCGCACCATCTACCCGAGCAACGCCGCCACCGGCCCCGATCCACACGACCCGTCCAACGAATAACGCGATGCCACCCCAGCCCGCACCATCTACCCGAGCAACGCCGCCACCGGCCCCGGTCCACACGACCCGGCCAACGAGTATCGCGACGCCACCCCAGCCCGCACCGTCTACCCGAGCAACGCCCTACACC
>CAMATG010000289.1 GCA_945860645.1 Candidatus Sulfopaludibacter sp. SbA3
CGTCCATCAGTATCGCCCGCACCACGGCCTTCAAATCGCCGCGCACGCCCTGGCCATTGTTGATGAACACCGCCGAAATTCGGCCAATATACGCTGGCGACGGATTGCTCTTCACCAGACTCCGGATCAACCGCGTCGCAATAAACGGCGGCGTATTCGGATGCTGGAACAGGCAGTCAATCGTCGCATCAAGGTCCTGCTGAATCGTCTGATTCGCCGCCAGCGAGCAACCCAGAAACGCCTTCGCCGTCGTGTCGTGATGCGCCGGCCGCGGTTCCATATCCGCCGTGAAGTTCTCCCAGTTCAACATCCCCGCCGCCCCGCCCGGCGCCGTCGGATACGTCCAGCCGGTCAGCGCCAGCGCCACCTGCCGCACCGTCGCCTGGTCGTACGTCGGAATCGGCTGCCCGTTGGCGTCCAGTTGCTGTGACCCGTCGTTGTTCAACTTCCACAACCCGATCGAAAACAGCTGCATCACCTCCCGCGGATAGTTCTCATTCGCCGCGCTCATCGCCGTCGGCTTCGACGAATTCGCCAGGTC
This sequence comes from Candidatus Sulfopaludibacter sp. SbA3, assembly GCA_945860645.1. Taxonomy (GTDB): domain Bacteria; phylum Acidobacteriota; class Terriglobia; order Bryobacterales; family Bryobacteraceae. The sequence continues at coordinate 542 of CAMATG010000289.1, forward strand.
CAGATACTTACCCATCGACGGGCTCAATGTAACTTCCCGCAGCAGCGTCCGGTAATTCCCAAACGCGTTCCGCTGAAGCACCCGCATCCACGGCAATATCTCATTGGCGTAATTCAACTTACCCAGCGAAGTAACAACAATCTGACCCAGCGAGTACCGCACCCGCTGCCGCAATTGATCCGGAGCATGAACGAAGTTATTCAGCTCCCACGCCCGCAGCGAAGCCGTCGACGCCTGATCCGGAATCGCCGTCTCCGGCAGCGCGAACTGTTCGTCCAGCCACCCGGCCACGCCCATCTGCTGGACCTTGGCGATGTCCACCGGCCGCCCGCCAAACGCCGCCTGCTCCAACAAACGCCCGGCCGTCAACCGGCTCACCAGCGGCGCCGGCCCGGTCACCAGAACGCTAGCCGTGGCAAAGCTGGCCGCATTGGCCGCATTCACCGCCCTCACCGTCACCGTCGCCGGCGATGGCACCACCACCGGCGCCGTGTACAGTCCCGCGGCCGTAATGGTTCCAACAACCCCATTCCCGCCCGCGATCCCGTTCACCTGCCAGTTCACCGCGGTGTTGGCGGAGAAACCAATCGTCCCCCCAACACCCACCGTCCCCGATGGCGGCGTAATCGAAACCACCGGCAACTGCACCGTCACAATAGCCGTCGCCGTCTTCGTCACATCCGCCACACTCCGCGCCGTCACCGTGACCGCCCCTGCTGTCAACGGCGCCGTAAACACACCCGCCGCCGTAATCGTCCCCGCTGTCGCCTGCCACGTCACCGCCGTGCTGGCCGTAAACGCGGTCACCGAACCCGTCAATACCGTCGCGCTCGATGGCGTCAGCGTAATCGCCGGCGCCACCACCGTCACGGTAGCCGTCGCCATCTTCGTCCCATCGGCCATACTGACCGCCGTCACCGTCACCACCCCAGCCATCGCCGGCGCCGTAAACACGCCCGCCGCGGTAATCGAACCCGCCGACGCCGACCAATTCACCGCCGCATTCGCCGCAAACGAGACGACGCCCCCCGGCGCAACCGTCGAACTAACAGGCGTAATCGTCAACGGCGGCGCCGTGACGGTCACCGTAGCCGTGGCCATCTTCGTCGGATCCGCCACACTCTTCGCCGTCACGGTCACAACACCCGCCATCGCCGGCGCCGTAAACAAACCGGCCGCGGACACAGAACCCGCCGACGCCATCCAAGTCACCGGCATATTCGCCGTAAACGCCCGCGTCCCACCCGTCACCACCGATGCGCTCGAAGGCGACACCGTCAACGCCGCCGACACGAAGTTCACCGCCACCGCCTGGCTCGTCACCTGCCCCGGCCCCGGTAAATACACCGCAATCGAACCCGCCCCGGCCGCCGCGTTCCCCGTCGCCCGCAGCGACGTCGAAGATACGTAGGTCGTCGTCAACGGCATCCCGTTCAACCGCACCTGCGCATCCGGCGTAAAGTTCGAACCATTCAATCGAATCGAGAAATCCCCCGCCGGCACTGGCGAAGGCGACACACTCCACACCCAAGGCGTCGGCCGCGTCACCGTCAACGTCGCCTCCCCGAACCGCTCCGGATACGCCGTGCTCGTCGCCCGCACCGCCAGCACACTGGGCACCGGCGCCACCGCCGGCGCCACGTACCGTCCCGTATTCGAAACCGTCCCGATCGTGGCGTTGCCGCCCACAATCCCGTTCACCGACCACACAACCGTGTTCGGCGACAACGGCACGTAGGAGGCAAACTGATACGTCTTCCCCACCTCCACGCTGACCGTTTTATGATAGACCTCTATCTGCGAGAAGGCCGGCGCGGCCATCACCAGCAGCGCCAGCCCGTTCATGAACCATCGTTTTCCTGACAACAAGCAAACCTCCATGTATGCCGGTTCCTAACTTTGAGAACCGATCTTTTCCTACCACAATGCGGTAGGAACCCTCAAACACGATCAACAGTAAGGCAAATCCGAGAGCAGCTAAGGCAACTTCGCTCAAATCCCCTAGGGAGGAAACACACAGATGGACGTACTCCACTACCTCGACGTGGCGATCGGCTTCAGCCTCAGCATGATGGTCCTCGCCACTCTCGTCGGAACAACCACCGCCATGTGGCTCTCCGTCATCCGCTCCCGCACCAACAACCTCCAGGCCGGCCTCGAACTCATCATCGGCACCCTCGGCCCCGACCTCCCCACGAAGGAACTCGCCGCCTCCCTCCTCCGCGACAAAATGGTCAACTCCTGGCTCCCCCGCGGCTTCGGCAAAACCGAAGCCATCGGCCGCGAAGAGTTCGTACTCATGCTCCTCCGCAACGCCAACGGTACCGGCCCCTGGGCCGAGGTCAGCACCGCCATCCAAACCATCACCAAACAATCCCCCGCCGAACTCGTCAAATCCGTCGAACTCGCCATCCTCGCCGAAGAGGCCGCCGACCCCAACGCCCCCGCCCACGTCTGGCGCACCAAAGCCCTCGCCAAGACCGCCCCCGACCTCGCCGCCCGCCTCTTCGCCCAGTTCGACGACGTCATGACTCGCACCGACGACAACACCGCCTACTCCACCAAAGTCGCCTCCACCGTCCTCGCCCTCGTCTTCCTCATCGTCTACCCCGTCAACTCGCTCGACATGATCACCCGCCTCGCCACCGAGAAAACCGTCGCCACCGTCCTCGCCAACGAAGCCGAAAAGACCAAGGACAATACCCAACTCCTCAACGCCGTCAAACAACAAGCCATCTTCGCCGACACCTTCGATCAGCCCAACAAATTCTGGTCAGAGATCTACCGGACCTGCGGCGACAGCCGCCTCTGCCATCTCACCACCGCCCCGCAAAAAGCCCTCTCCCAGCCCGGCGTCCTGGTCACCTGGGTCCTCCTCGGCATGGGCGCGCCGTTCTGGCAAGGGTTGCTCGATAAACTCCTCGGCCTCCGCTCCAAAATCACCGCGAAAACCGAGGACGAACGCGCCCAGCGCGCCGCGCAAACCTAGGCCACGACGTCAATTCCAATCGGCGCCACCACACGCTTGCCCATCTTCATCTCCAGTGCGTGCCCGCCCACACCAATCTCCTCCGGCAGCTTGAAATTCACTTCAAACCGCGGCGGCAGCGGGTCCGTGCAGAAGAAGTCGATATCCAATACCGGGATCCCGTCCACGGTCGCCGAAAACTGCTCCGGCTCGGCCACTTCCTCCAACGTCACCTTTACCGACCGCGTTTCAATCCGCGGCCCGCTCAACAAATTGATCCCGTCCGACAGCGCCAATATCCGCGGCACCAGCGCCGGCTGCGGCACAATCCGCACCTTCGCCGGCGGCCCGATCTCCTCGCCCCGCCACTTCAACACTACCGGCTGCAACCCCGTCCCCACGTCATGCGGCAACCGCAGATTCACCTGCGCCATCCCGTCATACTCGCGCGGCCCAATGTAGGTCAGCGTCCCCCGCGCCCCGCCCACATGGACCTCAAAGTTAATCAGGTCGCACTCCTCCGGCAAATTCTCCACCCATAACGACAGCGCCGCAAACCGCCCCCGCACCGGCGCCACCGGCTCGGAGTTCTGCGCATTCGTAATCCGCCGGATCACCACCGGCTGCGCCGGCTTCCGCGCCGTCTCATACCAGCCACGCTCCCGCTTCCGCAGCGTCGTCCACATGTACTGCGTCTGCGTCCCCTCCAGCGACAGCATCTGGAAATCGTTCGCCCGGCAAAACTCTTCCAGCTCCGTCGCCGATATCCGCACGCCGCTCCACGTGTCATAACGCGCCGCCGCCGCCGGCAGCCCGTTAATCTGGCACCGCATGTACCCGCCCGGCTTCAACACCCGCCACGTCTCCCGCAAATACCCCAGCACCACATCCCGGCTCGGGATATGTTGAAACACCGCGTAGCTATAAACAAAATCGAACGATTCGCCCGCAAACATCTCTAAATTCGAACGTCGCGCCACATGCGCATGCGCGTGCGGAATGTGCGCCAAGCGCTGCCGCGCCCGCGCCACCATCTCGTCGGAAATGTCCACGCCATGGATCTCGCCATAATGCGCCGACATCGGCCGCAACAACCGCCCCGGCCCGCAGCCAATCTCCAGCGCCCGCCGGTTCCGCGGCTCTTGCCCCGCGGGCAACCGCCGCATCTCCCACTCCAACCCGTGCACCACCTCGTGCGCCGTGTCCTGAAACTCGCCGTCGTCCTGGTCCCTCCGCCCAAAGGCCACGTAGTAGTTCGCGTCCTCGCGAGCCCGCGCGTTCCAGTCCTCGCGCATCTTGTCAACAACGTTCGGTGTCGTCTCAGCCATGTTTTAATGATCCGCATGCCGGCACACATTGCCGGTAACTAAATTGTCCTTCGAATTCACGCCCGGCGCGAAGCCAATACACTTCTTATCCATCCGCCATCCGGAAATCGTGTTCCCCTCTACCCGATTTCCCCGCGTCACCGCCGCCCGCTCCGCCCGCCGGCCAAAGTAAATCCCCGTCCGCAGCAGGTCCGGCTCGCCCTCAAAATGCGTACACCCCGGCTGCACCACCGCCTCGCTGCAATGCGCCGTGTGCAGCCGCGTCAGCGTGTTCCCACGAATCAAGTGCCCGGAGCCAATTACGAAAATCCCGCCAAACCGCATCCCCTCAAACCGGTTCCCCTCAATGCGAATCCCCACCGATTGCATGTCCGGATTCGTGTTGTTCATCACAATCCCAAAGTGCCCAAACGCATGTTCGCCCTTATTCACGCACGTGTTCCCCACCAGCGCCCCGTGATGAAATCCGTCCAGGTCAAAACACTTCCCATTGATCTCCGCCATCACATTCCGCGAATAGTTCGACCCATCCACATTCCCCGCCGTATCCACGCCCACCGGCGTTCCGCCGCCCTCCACATCAATCGCGTCTTGGGGATATCCAATCCGCTCCATCCGGTTCTCCACCACGTCCACGCCGAACGCATGCCCCACCTGCACGGCGTCCCGCGCAATCTCCACAAACGTGTTCCGCCGCATCACGCCCGGCCCGTTCCGCACGTGGTTGTACCGCGAATGCGTCCACAGCGCATTCCCCAAAATCCGCGCAAACGACGAGTCTTCCACAACAAAATTCGCCGTCCCATCCTCCAACAAAACGCCCCCCGTCGTATTGTTCCGCCCCTTCAAATTCCGCGACCCCGAATCACTGAACTGGCACCGCGCAATCCGCAACTTCCCCACCCCGCTCGCCAGCACCGCGAACCCGGCAATCTCGCTAAACGTGGAGTCTTCGATAACCGCCTCCGCGCTCCCCACCAACAAAATCCCGTTGCCCGAATAGTGGTCCGCAAAGCGCCGGTCCGACGGCGGCAACGCCTGTCCCTGCGGCGCCCCGGCCCGGTTCCCGCGTACTGTCAGCTTCCGCAAAGTCACCCGGCACGGCCCGTCAATCCGCAGCTCAGACGTCAGCGTCATGCCCTCCCGCAAAACTTCCTGCCCCGCCACGCACGAAATCACCTCCCCGCCAAAAGCAGAAAAGGAGCAAACCGCGAGCAAGGACAGTATCCTGTTAACGATGGCCATTCATTTCCGCGACGCCTCATTGGCCCCGCTACAACAGGTTACCGTCTCCGCTCCCGATGGCGCTGTCATCGGCGTAATTGGGGAGGATGGCGCGGGCGTCCACCAGCTCCTCCAACTCGCCACCGGCCTCGCCCAGGCCCAATCCGGCGAAGTCCGTTTCGACGCCGCCGCCCGCTACCTCGGCCCTCTCGACGCGCTCCAACTCGCCCCCGTCTCCACCCTCGCCCTCGACCACTCTCTCGCCTGCTGCGACGCGCTCGTCAAGGCCCGCGCCTTCACCGGCCTCGAACGCCTCCGCCGCACCGGCGCCACCGTCCTCATCGCCTCCCACGACCTCGACCTCCTCCATCAGCTCGCCGACGAAATTTGGTGGATCCACGACGGCCGCCTCTACGCCAAAGGCGATCCCCGCGAAGTCAGCGCCCGCTATCTCCAGCACATCGCCGCCCGCCACCGCGCCTGGGGCGAAACCGCCGGCGCGCCACTCGCCCCCGCCCTCCGCCGCGGCGACGGCCGCGCCGAAATCGTCGCCATCGAAACGCTCGGCGCCAACGGCGCCCCGTCCCTCGTCATCCAAAGCGGCGAACAGATGTCGGTCCGCATCACCGTCAAGTTCAACAGCGCCGTCGAAAACCCCGTCGTCGGCATGATGATCCGCACCCGCATCGGCTCGGAAGTCTACGGCACCAACACGGAGCTCGAACGCTACCCGCTCGGCACCATACAGCCCGGCCAAACGGTCCGCATCACCTACCGTTTCCCCTGCCAGCTCTGCCCGCAGGAATACGCCATCACCGCCGCCTCCCACGATGCCAACGGCGTCTGGCACGACTGGATGGAAGACGCCCTCGCCTTCGCCGTAGCCGATTCCCGCTACACCGCCGGCGTCGCCAACCTCCGCGCCGAAGTCCACGCCGAACGTCTGTAAGTGCGCCACCTCCTCCCGGACCTCGCCCCGCTCCAACGCCCCGGCGATTTCCGCCTGCTCTACGCGGGCCAAGCCATCTCCGGCTTCGGCTCGGCCGTCACCTATGTCGTGCTCCCGGTGCAGATGTACCAGCTCACCAAATCATCGGTGATGGTGGGCCTGCTCGGCGTGGCGGAGTTCGTGCCCATGCTGCTCATGGCCTTCCTCGGCGGCGTGTTGGCGGACCGCTTCAACCGCCGCCGGCTCCTCATGCTGGCCGACACGCTGATGACCGCCACCCTCATCGCGCTCACCCTCAACGCCCTCCAACCCGCGCCGAACGTCAACCTCCTCTTCGCCGCCGCGGCGTTCCTGGCGGCATTGAACTCCGTCCACCGCCCGGCCATTGAAGCCATGACGCCCCAACTCGTCCGTGCCGACGAAATGACCGCCGTCAGCGCGCTGAACTCCATCCGCCACAACATCGCCTACATCGCCGGCCCCGGCCTCGCCGGCTGGATCGCCGTCAAATACGGAGCCGCCGTGGCTTTCGGGCTCGACGCCGCCAGCTACCTCGCCGCCATTACCGCCCTCCTGGCCATGAAGCAGAAGGTGTTCCAAAGCGGCGAAGAAGGCGCCATCACCTGGCACACGCTGGCCGAGGGCTGGCACTACGCGCTCGAACGCAAAGACCTCCTCGGGACCTATCTCATCG
>CAMATG010000290.1 GCA_945860645.1 Candidatus Sulfopaludibacter sp. SbA3
ACCAGGGCAAATACAACGCTGGAGTTCTATGCGCTGCCGAAACACAGGCTGGTGGTGAATGGGTTGGATACTCCGATTCCGACGCAGGACACGACGCTGCCTTCGGGGGTAAACCTGAAGTTGGCGTACGGCGGAATTCTGGTGGACTACGAAGGGCATGAGATGCTGGTGGTTCTGCGCAAGGGCTACCTGGATTATGGAATGCGCCAGATAGTGAATCCGAGCGTCAGCTACCGGGGCGGGCTGATTGGGATTCACGACGGTAAGGCGGATAACGACCTGACACCGCCGAACGGGACGGTGACGCCGGTGCCGGCGGACGCGGCGGCGCTAGCGGCGTTCGGCGAGGCGTGGCGTGTTCCGGCGGGTGAGAAATATTTTGGCGTGCCGCATCCGGCGGCGCCGAAGCCGACGGAGACGTCGGAGGTGGAACCGGCAAAGGTGGATTCGGCACGGAAGACGTGTCAAGACGCCGGGATTAGCCAAGTGCTTGCATTGAAGGACTGCACCTTTGACGTTTCGCGAACGGGCAACAACGCATTCATCGAGAGCGCGCGGCAGTTCCAGGAAGATGTGAAGGTGATACCGCCGGCCCAGTTGAGGGGCGGTGACCAGCGGACGGCGGCGGCGATCAAACTGGGCGTGGACGTGGAGCCGGCTCCGGCGGCGGCGGGCGGTGGCGGCAGCTTGCGGTTGCGGGTCGGAGAGGAGTTACTCCGCGGGAGTCAGTACACGATGGACGGCCACTACCTCACGTTCCACAGTCGGATGGAAACCTGTGCGTGTATACAAACGCCAAGCAGTTTGTGTGGTGTGTCAGCAACGATCCGAAGATACGGTACCAGGATGCGCAGCGGGTTCAATTCACGGGGACGCAGCTGACGATGTTCAATGGCGCCAATCAGCCACTGTGGCAACAACCGGCGCAGGGCGCGTCGCGGGGATCGAAGGTGATAATCAATAGCGCCGGCGCGTTGCAGATACTGGGGCCGAATGGGGCGTTGATGTGGTCGTCGAAGTAGGACGGTAGCTGGACAAATCGGGCGTGTCCGCGGCGCCCGGTTACCTTTCTGGAAACAGAGGGTGGCCGGGCGCCATCTGCTATGATGCGAGGTTGGTCATGGCAAGCGAGGACATCACAACGCTACTGCGAGCGTGGGGATCGGGCGATACGACGGTTTCCGACGAATTGTTCCAGACCATCTACAGCCAGCTGCGTTCGCTGGCGAAGCATCATTTGCGGTCCCGGCCGGGGGTAACAGTGACGCCGACGGTGCTGATCAACGAGGCATTTGTGGCGTTGGCGGCGGATCCGAAGAACGACTGGCGAGACCGGGTTCAGTTCTTCGCGTTTACGGCGACGGTGATGCGGCGGCTGATGAGCGCACATGCGCGGCAGAGGGCGGCGGGGAAGCGAGGCGGCGGGAGCGGGTCGGCGCCGTTCGACGAGTCGGCGTATCCAGTGTTTGACCGTGGCTTGGACGCGGCGAAGCTGGACGATGCGCTGACGGCGTTGGAGAAACTGGAGCCATCACAGGCGCGGATTGTGGAGCTGCGTTTTTTTGGGGGGCTGACGGTGGAAGAGGTGGCGACGTTCCTGGGAGTGTCGGAGCGGACGGTGATCCGGCAGTGGGGGTTGGCCAAAGCGTGGCTGGCGGGGGAACTGGGGGCTACGAACGTAGGCGATCCGGTGATTTCGGCCTAACGGGGACACCCGCGCGGTGGCGCGGGTGTCCCGATTGGGGTTAGCTATCGCGCTTGGGACGCGGACTGCGGATGGGGCTGCGCTTTTTGAAGTCGCCGCCGCCGTCCTTCTTGAACGGGGGGTTGTAGGGAGGCCGATCGCCGCCAGCGCCGAAGCTCTTCTTGAAGAAGGGCGGACGGTCCCCGGCGTTCTTTTCGCCGTAGGTCTTCTTGAAGGGCGGCCGATCGTCACCACCGCTGAACTTGCGGGGCGGACCATCGTTGCTGTAGGGCGGACGGGACGGACGGTCGTCACCACCGCGGAAGGGCGGACGGCTGGGACGGTCGTCACCACCGCGGAACGGGGGACGAGACGGACGGTCGTCTCCGCCACGGAAGGGCGGACGGGACGGGCGATCATCGCCGCCGCCGAAGCGCTTGGGCGGGCCGTCGTTACGGAACGGGGGGCGGGACGGACGATCATCCCCGCCACGGAAGGGAGGACGGCTGGGTCGATCATCGCCACCACGGAACGGGGGACGAGACGGCCGGTCGTCGCCGCCGCGGAAGGGCGGACGGGAGGGACGGTCATCGCCACCGCCACGGTACGGAGGACGGTCGGCGCCGCCGCTGAAACGCTTGGGCGGACGGTCGTCACCACCGTACGGCGGGCGCGGGGGACGGTCGTCGGAGCCATACTGACGGGGCGGACGATCGTCGCGATCGAAGCGGCGCGGGGGTGGGCCGTCGCCATCGAAGCGGCGCGGCGGGCGATCCGGACGCTGTTGTGGGCGTTCGTCGAAGGGCTTCACTTCCGAGCCACCGGGCTTGATGGCGCGGGGCGGACGAAGGGGCTGGTTTTCCAAAGTTTCCGGCGGGCGCTTGTCGCCGAATTCGACGTCGCGCGGGGCGACGGCGGATTTCTTCGGCTTCTTCACCACCACTTCATGTTCGATGCTGCGGAGGATGCCATCGGCGGTTTGGAGGACGGCGCGAATGGCGGCCACGTTGTGCACGCGTACGATGTGGGCGCCTTCGAGGACGGAGGCGACGACGGCGGCGGCGGTGGCGCGATCGGCATCTTCCACTTCCTGCTGGCCGAGGAACGACTTGCGGGAGGGGCCGACGAGGATGGGCAGATCGAGCCCAACCATTTCGCTGAGGCGGGCGATCAGTTCATAGTTCTGTTCACCACGCTTGCCGAAGCCGAGGCCCGGATCGAGGATGATGCGGTTGCGTTCGACGCCGGCGCGGCGGGCGCGGTTAATGCCGGCTTCGAGATCGTCCATGACCGACTTCATGGGGTAGGCCATGGTGCCGAGCTTGGCCCAGGTTTCGGGCGTGCCGCGCATGTGGTTGAGGACCAGGCCGGCGTTGGCTTCGGCGACAACCTTAGCCAGTTCCATGTCGAAGGTCAGCGTGCTGGCATCGTTGATGATTTCAGCGCCGTTTTCGAGCGCCTTGATGGCGACGCCGGATTTGCTGGTGTCGACCGAGATGGGCACACTGAGCTTGCCCTTGAGGCGTTTCAGAACCGGGATGAGCCGGCGGAGTTCTTCGGCTTCCGAGATACGCTCGGAACCGGGGCGTGTTGATTCGGCGCCGATGTCGATAATGTCGGCGCCTGCTTCTTCCAATTCAATGGCTCGCGCGGCGGCGCGATCCGGATCCATGCTGAGTCCACCGTCGGAAAACGAGTCCGGCGTGACGTTAATAATGCCCATGATGAGCGTACGATCACCGAGCTGTACTTCACGCTCGGCCAGCTTCATCAGGTACCGCTTGGGGCGAATCATCCTGTTACCTTCTTCCACTTTTTGCCAGCACGGATCACATACTCGCCCGGGAAGGCGAGGGTGATAAATTCCGTGATTTTCTGGCCGTTAACTTCTACTGATCCGGCTTTCACCAGCCGGTTGGCGTCGCTGGTGGACGCGGCGATGCCGGCCTTTGCCAGCACTTTGTCGATTCGCAAAGAAGGCTCGGTGATCGAGACCGTCTCAATATCGGCGGGGACTTCCCCACCGGCCACCACGCGGACCCACTCCGAGGCGGCGCGTTCGGCGTCGGCACGGGAGTGGAAGTCGGCGATGATGAGCTTGGCCAGTTCCATCTTGGTTTCTTTGGGGTGGGCCTTTTTATACTGCTGAATTTCGATAAGGGTCTTATCGGTCAGCAACTCAAAATACCGGAACATCAAATCGTCGCCGATCGACATTAACTTCCGGAACATCTCCTCGGGCGATTCGGTGATACCGACGTAATTGCCTTTGGATTTGGACATTTTCTCGACGCCATCGAGGCCTTCGAGGAGCGGGACAGTCGCCACAATCTGCGGCTGCTGCCCGAACGATTTTTGCAACTCACGGCCGACCAGGAGATTGAACTTCTGGTCGTTGCCGCCGAGTTCGACATCGGCCTTGAGGGCAACCGAGTCGTAGCCCTGGGCGAGGGGGTAGAGGAATTCGTGAACAGAGATGGGGGTGTGATCGGCGTAGCGTTTGGAGAAGTCGTCCCGTTCGAGAATGCGGGCCACGGTGTAGTGGGAGCAGAGGCGGATGACGTCTTCGAACTTCATACCTTCCAGCCAGCGGGAGTTGAAGCTGACCTCGGTCTTTTCGGGATCGAGGATTTTGAAGACCTGCGATTTATAGGTTTCGGCGTTGCGATCGATGTCTTCGCGGGAGAGAGGGGGGCGGGTGAGGTTGCGACCGGTAGGGTCGCCGATGAGGCCGGTCATGTCGCCGATCAGGAAGATGACCTGATGGCCGAGGTCCTGGAAGTGCTTCATCTTCCGGAGCAATACGGTATGGCCCAGATGGAGATCGGGGGCGGTGGGGTCGAACCCAGCCTTCACACGCAACGGGCGGCCCAGTTTGAGCCGCTCTCGGAGATCCTCTTCCCGGATCATTTCCGAGAAGCCTTTGCGAAGGTAGGTGACCTGTTCGTCGATAGAAATCGCAGTCACTTCCAACCATTATTGCGCACTAGGGCGACGCTCCCCATTTTGCTGGTGTATTTCACCCCGGATTTGCGCAGTTGGTCCCTTTGCGAGAACGAATGGCGGGGTGGGGCGTATTGCGGGGTATGTGGTACTTAACGGTTCTGACGATGCTAGCGTTTTCTCCGCTGATGGCGGCGGAGTTGGAAGAGTGGCGACGGAACGAGGATTGGGAGGTGGCGCTGGGCCAGGCGGCGGAGTTGGCGCGGGCGCGGCGGTTTGCGGAGGCGGGGCCGCTGTTTCAGAATTTGACGGCGGCGGCGGAGCGGTTTCAATTTCCGCTATTGATGAAGGCGAAGTGCCTGAACAACTACGGGGCCATGCTGATGGCGAACGGGCAGTTTGCCGAAGCGGAGAAGCGGTACCGGGAGGCGGTGCGGGCGTGGGCGGGGGCGACGGGGGAGGAGAGTGACGAGACGGCGACAACGTTCAACAACCTGGGAGAGCTGTACCGGCAGACCGGCCGGTTTGCGGAGGCCGAGGAGGTGTTGCGGCGTTCGTTGGCGATCCGGGAGGGGCTGGGGAAGAAGAACGAATTGCGGGTGGCCGGAGCGTTGAACAACCTGGGCACGGTGCAGCGGGAGGCGGGGCGACTGCGGGAGGCGGCGGCGAGTTTTGAGCGGGCCGTGGAGATCCGGCGGCGGCTGGGGGATGGAAACGTGGCGAAGACGCTGAACAATCTGGGATCGGTACGGCAGGCGCTGGGAGATGTGGCGGGGGCGGAGGCGTTGTACGTGGAGGCGGAGGCACTGCTGGCGGCGCGGCCGGGGGAGGAACTGGCAGGTGTGTGGAACAACATCGGCACGCTGCACCGGATGACGGGGCGGATGGAAAGCGCCGAGGTGTACTTGCGGAAGGCGAGTGCGCTGTGGGAGAAGGCGCTGGGGGAGGAACATCCGTCGGTGGCGGCGGGGTGGAACAACCTGGCGGAACTGCTGATGACGATGGGGCGCGGGGGCGAGGCCGAACCGCTGCTGCGGCGGGCGATTGGTGTGATGGAGAAGACGCAAGCGCGGGGGCTGGCGGAGATGGTGGACAATTTGGGCGTGCTGTTTTTGCAGCAGGAAAAGGGAGTGGGAGCGGAGGCGTTGTTCCGGCGGGCGGTGGCGTTACGGACAGCGGGGTTGGGGCGGGAGCACCGGGCGACGTTGGAGGCGATGCACCATTTGGGCCAGGCGCTGGGGATGCAGAAGCGGTATACGGAGGCCGAACGGCTGCTGTTGGAGGAGCTTTCGATTGTGGAGGCGAACCGGATGCAGAGGAGCGCGCAGAATGGGCACGTGCTGGCGGAGTTGGCGCTGGTGCAGTTTGCGCAGCGGCGGTTGGCGGAGGGGGAGCGGTATTTGGAGGCGGTGAGCGCGTTTGCGACGGAGTTGCCGACGGTGCAGCAGGCGGGGGTGGCGGAGTTGTACAAGGCCTATGCGCATTTGCTGCGGGGGGTGAAGCGGAACCGGGATGCGGCGCGGATTGAGGGGCGGGCGAATTCGTTGATGGCGCCTTCGCGGTAGCGGGTACTTTGAGGGGCTGAAATGTATCGCGTCTGGGGACACCCGGCCTGCGCGCTGCGCGCTGCGCCCCGCGGGTGTCCCCGTTTGGCATTCCGGGCTGGACCATTGGTCCGCAGACGTGGGGTCCGCAAACGTAGCGAGTGGTCCGGAAGTGGCCATGCCGTCCCACAAGCGGACACCCCACGCCGCTATCCCGGCGTGGGCGTCCTGCGTTAAAGTGAGTGATCAGAAGCAGTTACGCGCTTAATGGGGATTGGCCGCGCAGTTGCGATAGAGGGGATAGGAAAACATCATGGACGTACCTCGCGAGGGAGCAGCAAAAAAACGATTGATCCGGCGGATTGTGGCCGTGTTGGTGGTTCTGGCGGCGGCGGGCGGCATCAGCGTCTGGCTGGGCAAGTTGCAGCCGGCGGCCGTTTCGGTGGACTTCTCCACGGTGTGGCCGGACACGGTGAAGCGCGGGCCGATGCTGCGGAACGTGCGCGGGATGGGCACGCTGGTACCGGAAGAAATTCTGTTTGTGCCCGCCATCTCCGAGGGTCGCGTGGAGAAGATTCACATGCGGGCCGGCGCCATTGTGAAGGCCGATACGGTGTTGCTGGAGCTGAGCAATCCGGAGTTGCAACTGGCGGCCTTTGACGCCGAGTGGCAAGTGAAGGCGGCCGATGCGACGTATCGGGATTTGAAGGTGAAGCTGGAATCGCAGCGGTTGGACCAGGTGTCCAATGCGGCCCGGGTGTCGAGCGAGTTCAGCCAGGCAAAGCTGCAGGCGGACCGGGACGAGGCGTTGATCAAGCTGGGGCTGAAGTCCGATTTGGAATATAGACTGACCAAGGCCAAGGCGGATGAGCTGGCCGGGCGGACGAAGATTGAGAACCAGCGCGTGTCGAATTTCTCGGAGTCGGTGGAGGCGCAGTTGGCTGCGCAGACGGTGCAGATTGAGAAGTTGAAAGCCGCCTGGGAGTTAAAGAAGCAACAGGTGATGCAGTTGAAGGTGCGCGCCGGGGCGGCGGGGGTGTTGCAGCAGATGGCGGTGGAAGTGGGCCAGAAAGTACTGCCGGGCGCGGTGCTGGCGAAGGTGGCGCAGCCGACGAAATTGAAGGCGGAATTGAAGATCGCCGAGACGCAGACGAAGGACATTCTGATTGGCCAGGCGGCGACGATCGACACGCGGAACGGGCTGATTCCGGGGCATGTATCGCGGATTGATCCGGCGGCGATCAACGGCACGGTGACGGTGGACGTGAAGCTGGACGGGGCGTTGCCGGCCGGCGCGCGACCGGACCTGAGCGTGGATGGAACGGTGGATTTGGAACGGATCGCCGATGTCGTTTTCGTCGGCCGGCCGGTGTACGGGCAGCCGCACAGCACGATCACGTTGTTCAAACTGGTGCCGGGAACGGATGAAGCCGTGCGGGTGCCGGTAAAGCTGGGACGGGCGTCGGTGAACCACATTGAAGTTGTGGAAGGGCT
>CAMATG010000291.1 GCA_945860645.1 Candidatus Sulfopaludibacter sp. SbA3
AGGTTTACCAGCCTTCCCCACCAGCGCGGCCATCGTCTCCCGGCCCGTCCCCAGCACGAGGCTGCTCACCGCCGCCGCCCCGCCCTGGTCCAGATCGGGTACCGTGAACTTGGCTTCGAAGGTCCCAAGCTTCCCCTCCTGGTTCTCGCGAGCCAGGACTTTAATCGTGTATTTTCCAGGAGTTAGCTGGAACCCGGCGTCATAGAGCAGGCTGCGCTGCGCCAGTTTTTCCGCCGCCCCTTCGGGCAGCTTCACTTTGATAGCGTCGCGCAGAGACGCGACGGTCCGGCCTTTCGCGTCCTTCACCGCCCCGATGAAGTCCAGATCCGTTTTCCCGGACTTCACCCCCACTTGGGAGCCCGGGATCTTCACCGCCATCGGGACGAAGTACCGGTTCTTATCTAGCCGGAAATAAAGGAGTTCCACTGCCATGGGCAGTTCCGTCACCGGATTGCCGAGGCTCATCGCCTCCGATAACTGCTTCTCTTTATCGGACCGGTCGAACTGCGTCCAGATCTTGTCCGAGTAGTAGCCGGGACGGTAGTCGAGCTTGGTTTCTTTTCGGTTCGCTAGCTCCACTTTGATCTTCCGGAACTTCCCATCCTTGGCGGAATTGGATGAATAATACGCCAAAGTGTAGTAGCTTTCTACGTCTTTTTGCGCGTTTTTGATGCCTAAAGCGAGGTCATTTGAGTCCAATAACGCCCTCCCGCCGGTGTCCGCCGCCAGCGTGAACAGGGTCTCCTGCTGGTCGTTCACCCGGTCCCGGGTCTGGCGTTGCTGGGCGCCGCTGAAGATGGCCGTCCCGCGCGGCGCACCCTTGGAAGCGTCCCCTGCCGGGGCCATGGCGATCAAGCCGCGCACATCGATCGGGTACAACGCCACCCCGCCGCGCACCGCCGCGTTCACCGCCGACTGCAACTGGCTCTGGTTGTCCATGCCGTTCTTGCCCACGCCGCTCGAGAAGTAGACCACCGCCTTTTTCTCCGGAATTACCGCTAATTCCTTCGACAGATCCTCCAGCGCGCCCAGCTTCTGATCGGTGTTGAAGATGGCGAACTCGGTCTCGTCGGTGACCAGGGCGCCGTCCTCATCTTCCACGTTTTCAACAACATCGGCGGTGGCGGCGTCCTGCTCCACGCCGGCGGCGACGCCGAAACTCTGCACCGTCGCCAGCAATTGTTCCCGATCCGCGGTGAAATCCACCACCTTTTTCAATTTGGTGCTAAACGTATACAGGGCAATGAGATCGGAGGCGGTCACCTGCTTGGACAGGAACTCCGCCGCCGCTTCTTTCGCCCGAATCAGGTCCATTTGCGGAAGGCTGGTGAAGTCGAAAAACAGTACCAGCAGGCGTTTGTCCCGGAAGGAGGGCCTGGGGGCGAGCTCCACCTCTTCCGGCGGCGGCTTGACGGCCAGCGGCGCGGGCTTCGGAATCGGGATCGGCGCCAGGACCTCTTTGCTCAGCTCCTGGTATTCAAAGACCGACAGGGCGACCGGTTTGCCGTCTTCGTAGACGCGGAAGTCCTCTTGTTTCAATCCGGTAAGCGGTTTGCCGTCCTTGCCTTTGACGGTCACATTGACCACCACCAACTGCGAACTCGTCTCGAACTTCAACTCCTGGCCACAGAGGGCCGCCACCAGCAAGAGAGCCGAAAATTTGCGCATGTTAGAACCGGAACCTCACGACGGCCTGCAGGGTCCGCATCGCGGCGGCGCCCTGGGCGAGTCCATAATTCGATGCATTCACCACCGTACCCACGGAGGTAATGGAGACCCGATTGGTCAGATTGTTGGCTTCCAGCCGGAACTCCAGCCGCCGGCGGTTGTCTCCGATCCGGAACCCCCGGCCAATGGAGCCGTTGACGGCGAACAGCGCCGGCCCGGTAATCGTATTGCGCCCGGCGTTACCGAACCGCCCGGAGGGCGGGAGGGTGAAGGCGGCGAGGTTGAAGAAGCCGCTGCCGGAGTCGATGGAAAGCCCGGAGGCGTCGGCGCGGCCGGAGCCGATGACGCCGGTGCCGCTGGAATCCGACTGGTTGCCCAACACCCGCGCGGTTAACGGCGTGCCGCTGCGGAAGGTCGTAGCGCCCATCAGGTTCCAGCCGCGCCCGAGAGTGGACCACTTCCCGCCGCTGCGTTCGCGAATGGGGGACTGCAAAACAAAGTTAGTGCTGAGCGTATGGCTGGCGTTGAAGCTGGACAGTCCGCGCTCGGCCCGGAGGTTGTTATCGTCCTGGGCCACGGTGTTTCCGCCGCCGCCGAGCGTGCTGGCGTTATCGATGGACTTGCCGAACGTGTAGTTCACGTTGAAGGAGATGTTCTTATTGAACCGGCGGGTGAGCCGCGCCTGGAGGGCGTGATAGATGGAATTGCCTTCGGAGCTATCGAACGTGAAGCCGACGGCGTTGCCGATGCGGCGGCGGTCCTCGGCGTTGAGCGGCGAGCCGGGGGCGGCGCGGTTGGGCAGGCGCTGGATGTCCAGCCGGGTGCCCTTTGTGCCCACAACCCCCAAGTCGAGTACGTAGGCGCGCTTGAACTCTTTGACAACATTCAAGTTCCAGGTCTGGGCGTAGCCCACCAGGTACGACCGGTCGATTGCAAATGTGTTCGTGATTTGCTGGGATGGCGTCACAGCAAACCCGTTCTGAATCGTCAGGCGGCGGGAGGCGGTGCTGTTCACGGTGCCCGATTGCGCGAATGGCGGCTGGGACGCCATTCGCTGCGCGAAGTTCTGGTAGATGCTGCCGTTGTAATACCAGCCGTAGCCGGCGCGGACGGTGATCTTCTTTTTCTCCGACGCCTTCCAGGCGAGGCCGAGGCGGGGCGAGAAGTTGTTCCGATCGGCATCGACCAGGGCTGCTGGGAACGCACCGCCATAAGGACCGGTTTGGCCGGGCAGGACGACGGCGACGCCGGTGAAGCCGGGGGCGATGTCCAGATTAGCGATCCGGTTATAGCGCTCCTGCATGGGCCCGAACAGTTCGTAGCGCATGCCGAGCGAGAGCGACAGGCTGGGCCGGACGCGCCAGTCGTCCTGAACGAACGAATTGTAGTTCCAGGCGCGGTAGTAGTTCGACGATGACCCGAAGCGGATGGAGGAGGACTGGGGAAGGCCGAGGAGGAAATCGGCAAAGTCGAAACCGGAGGCCGAGGTCGGGTTGCCGCTCGAGTCCAGTTGCGAGGTGGCTAAGCCATTGAAAGTAAATGTCCCACGTGCGTTCTGTTCGGTGCGGAGGTTCATGCGGAGGCGTGTGGCGTCGACACCGGTGGCGATGTTGTGCTTGCCCCGGACGAAGTTCCAGCCGCCGCTCACGTTCATTTGCAGGTCCCGGCGGGACGAGGGCGCGCCGTCGCGTAGGGCGCCGAAGTTGGTGAAGTTCAGGTTGGGCGGGCCCCAGTTGATGGGGTCGGTGGAGGCGCCCTGGATGCCCAGTTCGGCGGCGACGTTGCGGCGGCCGGCGAAGAAGGGCATGGCGTTGGACACGTTGCGGGTGAAGCGGGTGCGGATGTTCTGGATGATTTTCGGGGACAGGTTGCGGGACCATCCCAGGTCCGTCGTCCAACCGTAACCATCGGAATCGTCGACGAAGCCGAACAGCTGGGCGTTCTGCCCGTCCCGATTCTGCCAGGTGACGTTGGAGGAGAGCCGGTCCTTCTTCGTGAGGGGGCGGCTGAGCCGGATGTTCATGTTCTGGCCGTTCTGCGGAACGCCGGTAATAAATTGATAGTTCTGTACGCGGACCGGAAGATTGGACAGCGGGATGAGCGCCAGCAGTCCGGAGGAGGCGGAGTTGACGCGGGACGCCGGGACGCGGTTGCCGGCAAAGGGGAGCCCGTTGGCCGGGTCATAGATGGTGATAGGGCGGGAGGTGATGGATTGGGAGAAGTCCCCGGCGCGTTCGAGCGCGGTGGGCACGGTGGCGACGCCGTTGAAGGCGCGCTTCTCTTTGCGGAAGTCGTAGCTGATGGAGAAGTTCGTCCCTTCGCCGAGCTTGGGGAGCTGGCCGCCGATCTGGCTGGAGAAACGGTACGACGACTGATCGGGCTTGGCGTATTCGAGCCCAGTTAGGGAGAACGGCCGGGCGTTCCAATCGGCCGACCGGGCGGTGAGGGAGAGCATGCCGCGGATGGAATCCCGGCCGCGACGGCGGGCGCGATTGCCGATCGTCGCGTTCTGGGCGCGGGCGCGGCGAATGCGCTCCATCATTTCAGGGGTCATGCCGGGACGGCCGCCGGGCCGTGCGCCGGGGCCTCCGGCACCTGGGCCACCAAAGCCACCGCGGCCGCCGGGTCCACCACCCGGGCCGCCACCGGGTCCGCCGCGACCGCCGCCAAAACCGCCGCCTCGTCCACCGCCTCCGCCGGGCCCTGGGGCGCCACCGGCATCGCCGCCGGCGAAAATATTACCCGGTTGGCCGCCACCTTCGATGGCGGGGCCACCCATGCCCCCTGGACCCATTCCCCCGGGACCCATGCCGCCCGGGCCAAGGCCCGGTCCGAATCCTTCTGGCAACCCTTCCTGCAACATCCCGGGCAGACCTTGCGCGGTGCTACCGGCGATTAAGAACGAATCGCTGCCCGCCGCCTGGGACGGATCGCCACCGGGAGGGGCGAGATTGGGGACGCCGGTCAGCGAGTCCGGTACCGAGGGGTCTTCCTGGATTTCCGCAGCCGGTTTGGCGGGTTCCGCGCCGGGGCGCGCGCCGCGACCGCCGAATCCGCCTTGCCGCAGTTGCAGCGTCCACTGCATGGGCGGCGCGGATGGCCCGGGGTGGAGTGTCTGCGTGGACGGGGCAAAGCCGAACATCTCCACGGTAACTTTCCACTCCCCGGCCGGGAGGGTGAGCTCATATGTCCCATCGTCTCCGGTGGAAGTGGAAACTTTCTCCGCTCCCAGAGAGGCGGTCACCGTGGCGCCGGGGACTGGCCGGCCTTGCGCCTGAACGATACCGCGTTCGGTAAAGGTGTTTGGTTGCGCGTATAGTGTGCTTGCGGCGAATGAAACGAAGATGAAAAGAAAGAGTTTACCCAAGGGAATCCAACGAAGAGACTGCGCAGTCTGGTCCGCAGGTTACCCCCCGGGGGGAAGAGGGTGGGCCTTATTTGCCAGGCGCCTGCTGCGGAGTTATGGTTTGCGGAATCGGGAGCGTCGCCTGCGGGACGGGAATCGCCGCCTGCGTGTCGCCGAGTTTTTTTAAGTTTGCCGCGTGCACCAGCAACGCGGAGACGAGAAATTTTCCAGTGCTATTCATATACGTGACCTCTTTCCAGGCGATACATACCTTGACGCGCGGTACCGCGCAAAACCCCATCAGAGAGCCTGCTTTTCCTACCGCACGCGAATGACGTGCCGGCTGAACGCCGTTTTCGGAAAGCCAAGCAGACGAAGGGGACCAAGCAGCGGCGCCACGGCTCGATCACTCACTACACGAAGGTAAACCCGTTCCCCTTCACACAGTTGCGGTTCGGCGGTCACATTCTTCTCCTTACCGTCGGCAAGCGGGCAGGCGAAGTGGCGGGAGAGCGCAAGCGACACATCGGCCACGCCGGAATCGCGCCGGATGGTTTCTTCGAGGGAGCGCGTGAATTGGGTGAGCGCGGCGTCACTGGCGGAGGCGTAGCCGGGCAGGCCGGGCGTCATGCGGCTTACGGTCAGCCGCGCAATCTCTTCCATTCGCGTTTGGGACCAGAAGTAAATGGAAAAGTCGCTGATGCCAAGGAAAAGCGTCAGCGCAAAGGGCAAAGCTATGGCGAATTCGAGCAGCGCGGCTCCGCGTTGACGCCGCCGCCGGTTCACAAACCCGCCTTTACCGCGCCTGGAACTTCCACGCCAGCCCGGGCCCGGACGGCCACCGGTTGCGGCCGGAGAACCCGGAGAAAGTAGACGCCAGCATCCTTTTCCACCAGGACGCTGGTTTTGCCTTCCGCCAATTCCAGGTGGACCGCCGCGGAGTCCACGCCATGGGCATAGCCATTCAGCGCGGCCGTTGCCCGCGCGGTTTCCACCAGATATTCCTGTGATGCCGCTGGATTCCGCTGTTGCTCCAGGGCGACGGCGGCGGCAACCAGGTTGGCCGTGGTCTGGGCGTTCGAACGAACCCACAGCAGGGACGTGGCATCCACGGTGAGTCCCAGAATCAAGGCGCCGACAAGCGTCAGCAGAAGTGTGAGCAGAAGAGCACTCCCTCGCTCCCTCCGCCCCCGCTGCGCCTCAATGTGTTTCATCGATCCTTCGAAAAGACGCCTCACACGGATTCATCGTCAGCTTATCGCCCGGACTTTAGGCCGGGATTCGATTTTTTCGCTGGCTGGTGGCGGACCAGGCGGCCTGCATCTCCGCCCAGACGGCGTCCCACGTGGTTTCGAGCGCCTGGCGGCGCCCGGCGAGGCCCATGCGGCGGGCCAGATGGCGGTTTTGGGCGAGCTCCAACACGCAGCGGGTGAAGGCCGCGTCGGTATCGGCGATGAAGCCGGTTTCCCCGGAGCGGACGATGAACTTCGGCCCGCCGCTGGCGGTGACCACTGCCGGGACGCCGGAGGCCAGTGCTTCGAGCACGACATTGCCGAACGTGTCGGTATGGGACGGGAAGACGAAGATATCCATATTGGCGTAGGCTTCTGCCAGCGCCTCGCCACGTAGAACGCCGGGGAAGTGAGCGTTTGGCAACTCCTGTTCGAGCCGGGCGCGCTCGGCACCATCGCCGACGATCAGGAAGCGGGTATCGGTGATGCCTTCAGCGGCGAGCGAGGCGGCAATGTGCTTTAGGAAGTAAATGTTCTTCTCGACGGTGAGGCGGCCGACGAAGCCGATGGTCGTCCCGGGTTCGGTGCGGTGGCGGCGGGCGGGGGTGAACAGATCCGTATCGACGCCGCGGCGCATGGGGAATCCGGGGCCGGCGCCGTGTTCGGCCAGCAGGTCCAGCAACTCCTGGTTGGGCGCCATGACGGTATCGGCCTGCGCGTAGAAGTAGCCTAAGGCCTGCATGGATCCGCCCTGCGCCGCCCGGCCCAGGCCGTGGCGCAGCGAGCCGGGCAGGAACGGCATCCCCTTTTCCAGCCGCCGGCCTGCGTATTCGTGGAGGTTCGTATGCCAAGAGGCGCACAGCGGCACGCCGAGGGCGCGGGCGAGGACCAGCCCGAGCGTGCCGGCATCGCCGGGGCCGGTGATGTGGACGACGTCCGGCGCGAAGGCGCGGAGGGCTCGTTCGACCTCGGCGCGATGGCGGTAGAACAGCAGGTCATAGCGGAAATCACGATCGACGGCGAAGCTGGTGCGGCCGCGTTTGAGCTGGCAGCGGGTGACCGAGCCGGAGATCTCCGTCTCCGATTCCGGACCGCCGTGCACCATGAAAAACGGCGTCTGGTGCTGGCGGGCGAGCCCCGTGAGCGTGCGGCAGGTATGGGCAACACCGTTGACTTCGAGGAACGAATCGGCAAAAAACGCGACCCGCGGGAAACTCATCCGGCCGCTTCCTCCTGGCTGGTGGCGAGCGCAAGACGGAGGGCCGTCCGCACGCTCTGGTTCTTAAAGACGCGCAGCGAGGCGGCCGCGTTGCGCACGATGGCGGGGCCTGCGCCCTGCCAGAGATCGGTCAGATTGGACACGCGGCCGGCGGTGTCGCGGTGGAAGATCCGGTCGCTCCAGCGCT
>CAMATG010000292.1 GCA_945860645.1 Candidatus Sulfopaludibacter sp. SbA3
CGCCTCATCGGCAATCTCCGCGTGCGCATCATTCACCTGCGGCATCCGTATCCTATAGTCAGGACGGCCCTCCGCCGGAAATCGATAAAACAGCGGCGCATTGGAGGCGATCAGTACATCATCGCCAGAGTCGGCATGCGCGCTCCAAAGGGCTACGCATGCATCGCTCATCGTATACGAGACTTCGATGAGGTAGTTCGTCTCCTGATGGATCTGGTGCCGGCCCCCGCCTCCAATTTGAATCCGGAACGGCAGTCCCGCCCCCTCTCCCGCAAAAAACTCTTCTAAATAACCCTTCAGACGCATGATCTGTACAGGAACCGAATCTCTGGTCTTTAAGCCCAGTCGCGTGCTAATGGCGTGCGGCGTCCGTTCGAGCGGCAGACACGTTGCCGCGGAGTGCTTTGCCAGATCACGCAATAGTACACAAATCTTCTTCTTTGACGAGAAATATCCCGCGTCACAGAGAATTTCTACGGCCTCGCTCACTCCGGCCGGGCGATTTGCGATCTGCATAGAGTTCTCCCATGATATACACGGCGATAGAGTGATATTTAATTCTATTACATGATAGCCTTATGTTATGTTAATAATCATACATCATCTGAAGTTTGAGATTTTGTGTTTTCATCTCTAGCCCATCGAAAACAGATCGCTTAGTATTAGAAAAATTAGCGAACTGTGGTGGGAATGCATAATACTGTCACCAGGCATTGACATATGCTATACCGCATGCATACTAGAGGTACCGCATTTCGCGGACGAGACTTTCCGCTAAAGGCATGCAATGTAATTGATCGCAGGAAATCGGAATCAATACGCCGGATTCCAATCATGGGGGGCGCAGGAAATGAAACACTGGATGAAGTCAAAGTTCGTTTGGCTGGGGGTCCTGTCCCTGGTCGCTGCCGTGGGTTGGGGTGTGTACGCCTACCAGCAACCCCGGGCTGCTGTCGAGCCAAAGATCTTCCCGCTCGGCCCCAAAAACAAGAAGGACGAAGCGGTGGCACCCGCCCAGGCGATCGCTTTCCCTGCTCCTGTCCCGAATGACGCTTCCGCCGCGGCTACACACCGCATCGTCATGGACGAACTACCTCCGCCCCAACAGGCATCATTCGTTTCCGCGATCCACCCCACTCCACCAACCGCCACCTGCGCAGCGCCACCGATAGAACCCGGCAGTTGCACACACCCAGCCACTTGCCCTACCTGCATCGCCCAGCCCCGAGGGGGAGCGCATATTTCCTTCCCCGTCGAGCCCGGTTCATGGCGCCCTTCAGACGACCCCGATAACGGCTTTGTTGCGGCAAAACGCGAGGCTGCCGGCAAGCACGTTCCTCCCACGGAATCCATCAAGCAAAGAGAGTAGACTTACGTCCGCCATTCGCTCCTTCCGGCCGCACCAACACAATCGGAGGCAATCATGGATCTATCGGAACGTATCCAGCGCGCGAAGAAACTCCTGTTCTCCTGGCCCTTCGCTGAATTTCTCGTCGTAGCCGCTCTGTCAGTCGGACTCGGTCATGTTCTCGAAGATGTTGAAGCACTGATGCCGCTCCGCAATGCAGGCTATCAGACGTTCTTCAACGGCTTCCGTGCACCCAGAATGCCCCAGCGCGTCGGCATCGTCACTATCGACGACGATCTTGTCTACCCGGCCAATCCGTATCGCCAGCGCCGCCTCGCCGCTTCGCTGAGACCGGTCATCGAAAAACTCGCCGCCGACAAGCATGTCGTCGTCCTCGACATCCGTCTATTCGTCGACGATTCCGACATCGGCACCTGCGATGCCCTACAAGAGTGCAAGCCTCGCCCCACTTCCGCCAAGGACCTCGAGGACTTGCTCGTCTTCGCTTCCGCCGCCTTCGGCGGTGGATCCGCTTGCCGCCTGGTGGTTCCGGCGTTGCTCGTCCAGAATACCGACGGTTCCGTGAAGAACTCTCCCACTGAAGTCAGTGAAATCATCCGGCGAAAAGATCTGAAGAACATTTGCTTCGGCTACACGTCACTTCTGCCCGATAACCGGATGATCCCATGGCGCGTGGGAACCAAAGCCGGTGGATTCGTCGATTCCTTGGCTTTCCGGGCTGCCATGGCACTCGATCCCTCGACTCCCGCGCTGCGCGCACAATTCTCCAATCCCCCCACGGCGACGTTCTGGAAGCCTGAACTCTTCCCCACGCTGCCTGCATCCAAGGTGATCGCCGGCGCAAAGTTCGACGCCTTTGGTCAAGTCATCATCATCGGCGGCAACTGGCACATCGAGACCAAAGGCGTTGGAAACCAGAGCGACGCGCTTCGCGACACCCCCGTCGGCCACATCCCTGGCTACCTTCTCCACGCCAACTACATCGCCAGTATTCTCTCGGAAGTTTTCCTGTTCGACACGCTCGGCTTCTGGACCAAGCTCTTATTCGAGATCCTCGCCTTGGCCGCGCTCGGCAGAGGCATCCATAAGCTCAAAAAGTGGAAGCGCCTCCAACCTTACAACACCGCTTGGCCCATTCTCATTACTGCGCTCGCCCTCGCTATCGCCATCATTGGCAGCGGCGTGCTGGTCCGGCTCTTCGTCGGCATCTACCTCGACGTCGCCATCCCTTGCCTCACAATGGGTGTTCACGCCCTCTACCATGACTACCGCGAGGCAAAAGCGGACCAAGCCAGGTTCTTCGCCCTTACGGCACCCAAATCAAATACGCCAGATAACACACACCAGCCCCCACCCCCAGCGTCACCAACCCCGACACCAACCGCTTCTGCAAATAAAACACCAGCACCAACCCCGACAACGACACCAACACCATCAACGCCGCCGACAAATCAATAACAACTCCCCAGGCCTTCCCCGAATCCCGGCCCTTGTGTAAGTCGTTCAACAACGCGACAAACCCCATCCGCGTCTCAGTCAACTCATAACTTCCACTCGCCCGGTCCAAAAACACATCCGCCGTATACGCCGGACCCTTGAAATTCACCGAGCACTGGCCGTCATCAATCCGGAAATCGGAAAGCGCCCCGCTCACCCGGTGCGCCTTCCGTAAATGCTCCACAATCTCCAACTTGGCGACATTGCCCTTCACCCAAGCCGGGTCCACGGAACCCTTCACCTGCACCGTCCGCTGCGCCCCCGCGAACCAATCGGTATGGTTCAGCGTCAGCCCCGTCACGGCGAAAAAGAACAGCACGCCAAAACTCACCATCGACAAGTAAATGTGGAGCCACCGCGAAAGCGACGCCAATTGCCGCTTCCACTTCGGCACCCGCTTCGGCGCGCTAATGTCCGCCGGCTTTTCTGTAATCAAAGGAGGCACTGGTAATCTCACTCCCACCTGTCAATGTAAACTGCTTCGACCCGCCCGTCAGGTCCACCTCTTGCCGCAACAAGTCGTACCCGCCGTGCTCCCGCGACGCTTCAATATAAACCGTATACCTCCCCGGCTTCACCGCCACGCCCTTATTATCCTTCCCGTCCCACTTCAACGTGTACTTGCCCGGCGGTCGCGTCGCGCTCGACACCGATTGGGCGATCTCGTTGCCCTCCGCCAGCAGCCGCAACCTGTCCCCGCGATACCACCCGCGCAGGTCCGGCAGCCATCTATCTTTCTGAAACCAAAGGGCCACCGTCCGCACCGGGAACTTGTCCTTGTCCTCTACCCAGACAGCTAGGTATGGCCGCCGGTATCGCTGCCCCTCAATCCGCGCCAACTCCAGATTGACGACAACCTCCGTCGCCGGAGCCTGTGCCAACGGCGCCATCAGGAACCCCGGGCTGCTGACAATCCCGCCACCGGCCTTCACCAGCAGGAACTGCGCCCCCGGCACCCGCGACGCCAGCTTCCGCGATTCGTCCACCGAGAGAAGCGTAAACGCCGTCGCCAACGCTCCCGCGTCCGTTGCCTTCGGCGCGATAACCGTAGCGCTTGCAATATGTTGCGGACTCTTGCCCGTCCGCGGATCCACGATATGCGCCCCGCGCCGCGAGCTCCCCGAAGTCGCCACCGCCATTCCAGCCGCCAGTGTACTGGCCAATGGCGCCGAGTTCTCGGTGTCATCGAACGGATTCGTAATCTGTACCCGCTCCGTCATCCGGCCCTTGACGACCAGATCCCCACCGATGTTCACAACCACGCCGGAGGCATGCTTCATCGCCGCATCCGCCGCTTTTTCAATCACATAGCTCTTCGTAAAGCTGTTCAACGCGATCGGCGCGGCCGTCAAATGCGTCGCGGTGCCATTCGCTCGATCCAAGGCCCAGTGCGGGCCGCCATCCCAGCCTGCTGCGAACGTGGCCGAGATGGCCCCGCCCGTCCGTCCGCGCCACTGATCGTATAACCCCAATACTTCCAACAGTTCCGGGGACACCCGGACCGCCCGGTCGCGCGTCCGCGCCCACCGGCTCACTTCGCTCTCCGGGTCCCAGGTGGACAGGATCTTCGCCAACCGGTCGATCTCGGCCAGCGCCGCCGACTCGGCCCGATCGGGCGTCAGCGATTCGACGCGCATCTCGAACGATGTCCCTAAGACGTTCTCCTGGTTATAGTTACACTGCCCCATCCGGGGCACCATCGGCAGCGCGGCAATCGAAAACAGATCGCGCCGTCGCATTATTCCCTCCTCCGCCCCATCATGGCGCCCATCTCTTCCTTGCTCACAAACCCGTCTTTATTCGCATCCAGACGATCAAATTCCGAGGCCATCCGCTCGGGCATCTCGGCCTTCGACAGCTTCCCGTCCTGGTTCTTGTCGAACTCTTCAAACATCCGGCCCTGGCCCTCGCCGCCGCCGCGCCCGCCCCGCATCTGGGGCCGGATCTCGTCCGCCGTCAACTGCCCATCCCCATTCTTATCAAGCATTTGCAGCGCCGCTGGCGCCCCGGCGATCTCTTCCTTCGACAGCGTCCCATCGCCATTCTTATCGATGGCGCGGAACAACAGGGCCAGCGGCGGCCCGCCCGGCCGTCCACCTTCCATCCGCCGGGGCTGCATACCGGCGGTAGCCGATTGCAGTTCCTCCTTCGTCAGAAGGCCGTCTTTATTGGCGTCGGCGCGTTCAAAGATGCCCTGCATCCGTTCGGGAACTTCTTCTTTCGTAAGCTTCCCGTCCTTATTGGCATCAAAGGACATCAATCTGGCGACCATATCGTCGGGCGGCTGGGCCCAGGCGAAACTCGTCGCGAGGAGGGGTAGAGTGTAGAGGAGGGTTCGCACAACAGTAGGGTACGCGAAAGCTCCCGGAGGTTTCGCGGCTGACGAGGACTTAACCTTCCTTTACGGAAGCCACCCCTGCGAGTGGTACGCGAAAACGATACAAAAATGGATGAAAACGACGCGTTTTTGATCGAAATTGGCGATGTTTTTGACCTCCACAGCGTACCACCGCGCGACGTGGCAGAGGTTGTCGAGGCGTATCTCGACGCCGCGCATGAAAAGGGCTTCACCCACCTCCGGATCATCCACGGCAAAGGCATCGGCGTCCAGCGGGAGACGGTCCGCAAAATTCTGGAGCGCACCCCGTTCGTCGAAAGTTTCCAGACGGCCCCGGAGGGGGCCGGCGGATGGGGAGCGACGCTCGTAACCCTCCGCAAAAAATAGCTTTCCACGAATTGCCCTCCCCGCGCGTCACTCCCTATGTGAAGCTTATTCCGGCAGTCGTGTCCCTGCTCGCGGCCAGCGCCTTCGGCGCCGAAGTCGACTTGCCGCGATTGCTCAAGGCCATCGAGGGCCGGTATAACTCCGTCAAAACACTGGAGATGGACTTCGAGCAGACCTACATGGCCCCGAACAAGGCACGGCGGAACGAAGGGGGTCGGCTGTTCCTGCGCAAGCCTGGGCGGATGCGCTGGGAGTACGCCAAGCCGGACGGTAAGCTCTTTGTTTCCAACGGCGTAGACTACTGGTATTACAACCCCATCGCGCGAACGGCGGAGAAGATGAAGCTGAAGGAAGCCGCCGATATGCAGGCCCCGATGGCGTTCTTACTGGGCAAGCTCGACTTCCAGCGGGACTTCGCCAAGTTCACGGTCCGCCAGGAAGGCGCGCTGGTGCGCATCACCGCCGAACCCAAGAATCTCGATAAGGCCCCGTACCGCGAAGTCACGTTCCTTGCGGCGCAAGATGCGCGGATTGAACAACTTACGGTTCGCGGCCAGGACGCCTCCACCATGGATTTCCGCTTCCGCAACGAGACGCGCAACCCGGCGCAGAAGGATTCACTTTACGTCTTCACGCCCCCGGCCGGGGTGGAGGTCCAGGTCCAGTGAGCGAATTCCTCCTCAAATACGCCGACGCGCGTGGGCAGATCAAACAGGAAGTCGTCGACGGCAAATCGGAGAACGAGATCCGGGATAAGTTCGCCAATCAGGGCTTCCTGGTTTATTCGATCAAGCCGAAGGGCAAATTCGACGCGATCACGACCGGCGCGGGCAAATCGCGGCCGAAAAAGATCGATCTGGAGAAATTCCTGATCTTCAATCAGCAGTTCGTCACGCTGATCCGCGCGGGGCTGCCGATTTTGAAATCGCTCGACCTTCTCGCCACGCGGCTGACCGATGAAAAGCTGAGCCCGTTCGTCACCGCCGTTCGCGACGAGGTGCGCATCGGCACGTCGTTGAGCGACGCCTTTGCGAAGCAGAACGTCTTTCCGCCGATCTACATTTCGTCCATCCTGGCCGGTGAAAAATCGGGCTCGCTGGTGGATGTACTGGACCGCTATGTCACCTACCAGCGCCGCAACCTGGCGGTGCGAAAGAAGTTGATCGGGGCGCTAATCTACCCGGTTCTATTGATCGCGCTCGTAATTCTGTTGGTCGGATTCCTGGTGACCTATGTGGTGCCGCAGTTCGCCGAACTCTACTCTTCGATGGACGCGAAACTGCCTGGGCTGACCGTATGGCTGATCTCGATTGGCACGGCGGCGCGGGACTACATTTTGCTCCTGATCGCGGCCATTTTTGGCGGCGGAACGGGCATCTACTTCTGGTCGAAGACCGAGTCGGCGCAGGAGACGCTGGACAAGATCAAGATGCGCATGCCGATTGCCGGCGAGATCTGGGTGAAGTACCAGGTGGCGCAGTTTTCGCGCGTCCTTTCCACGCTACTTCTGGGCGGAATCCCGCTGGTGCAGGCCCTGGAAACGGCAGCGCAGAGCGTGGGCACGAAGCTGCTGGAAAAGTCGTTGGCGCGGGTGCGGCAGTCGGTCCGCGAGGGCAATTCGCTGTCGAGTTCGCTGGCGGAGACGAAGATCTTTCCTGAGCTTTCGATTGACATGATCGAAGTCGGCGAATCGACCGGCGCGCTGCCGGCGATGTTGGGCAGCGTGGCTGAGTTCTACGAAGATGACGTGCAGACGCGGATGGCGGCGGCGCTGTCGTTGATCGAGCCGGGCATCATGATTTTCATGGGCATTTTCGTCGCCTTTGTTTTGGTGGCGCTGTATCTCCCGATTTTCTCGTTGTCGGATTCCATTGGAGGGAGCCGCTAGTTATGGCCACCGAACGCGCCAATCTGATTGACCCGCAGGTGGAGATCACCAACGCCAAGGCGCTTGCCGCGCGGTATCGGGCCGGGTATCTGGATCTGAAAGAAGGCAAGGTCGACCTGGAACTGCTGAGGCTGGTTCCGGTGGACATGA
>CAMATG010000293.1 GCA_945860645.1 Candidatus Sulfopaludibacter sp. SbA3
ACCAACGCCCGGTGCCTCGCCAGTTCCGCCGCATACCGCCCATCTCCAGCCACATTCGTAAACTCCCGCGGGTCCTTCCGATGGTCGTACAACTCCTCGGCCGTCTCCGTCGGCGTCTTCCACCGGATATAGCGGAAATCCGCCGTACGCACCGCCCGGCCCTCCGTCTTCCCGGCGTTCAACTGCGTCCGCGCCTCGCTCCGGTGCGCCCGCTTCGGATTTGCCAACACTGCCCGCAAGCTCTTCCCCTCCAGGTTCCCCGGCGGCGTCAACCCGCACAGATCCGCCACCGTCGGATACACATCCACCAGCTCCACCAACGACCGGCTCACCTGCCCCCGCCCCTTCATCCCCGGCGCGGAAATCAACAACGGCACCTTCGCCGATTCCTCCATCAAACTCCGCTTCTGCCAGAACGAGTGTTCACCCAGGTGCCACCCATGGTCACCCATAAACACCACCACCGTGTTCTCCCGCAGCCCCAACCGCTCCAGCGTCTTCAGCACCCGGCCCAGCTGATCGTCCATAAACGAAATGGCCGCGTAATACCCCCGCAGCGCCTCCATCTGCTGGTCCTCGTTCATCTTCATATTCCCGGCCGTGGCCCCCAGCGTGCGCGCCACGATGGCCGGAATATCGTCCAAATCGCCCGCCGGATTCTTCGTCAGCCGGATCTTCGATAGCGGATACCGGTCGAAGTACTCGCTCGGTGCCACAAACGGAACATGCGGCCGAACAAACCCCAACCCCAGAAAAAACGGATCGTTCCGGTGCTTCTCCAAATGGGCGATCGCCCGATTGGCCGCGTCAAAATCGGCCTGCTCCGACGCATCGGCCGTCCGCACCGTGCG
Source organism: Candidatus Sulfopaludibacter sp. SbA3 (assembly GCA_945860645.1). GTDB lineage: Bacteria > Acidobacteriota > Terriglobia > Bryobacterales > Bryobacteraceae. The sequence goes on from CAMATG010000293.1 coordinate 852, forward strand.
CATCCCCACGCCCGGCGCAATGTGCGGCGTCAGGTCCCGCGTCTCGCCCCGCGAGTTATGTTCTTTCCCCTGCGGGCTGCCGTTGTGCGTCCAGCTCGCCGCGTCCTGCCACCGGTCCGTGCCCACCGTCCCCGGCACCCCCATGTGGTACATCTTCCCTTCCCGAATCGCCTGATACCCATTGTTCTTGAACAACTGCGGCATCGTCACATGGTTCGGATGAAACTCCCGGAAGTCCGGCCCATTGGTCAAAACCCGCGTCGTGTCCGGACGCAGCCCGGTCAGAAAGCTCGCCCGCGACGGCGCGCACAGAGCAAACTGGCAATACGCCCGGTCAAACCGCACGCCGCTCCGCGCCACCCCATCCACGTTCGGCGATTGCACCACCGGATGCCCGTAGCAACCCAGCGCGGTGGACGTCAAATCGTCAGAAACGACAAACAACACATTCACCGGGCGCTTCGGCGCGGCAGCCGCGCCCAACGCCCCGGCCAGGAAATGTCTGCGATACATGCAGGGCACAATATCAAACCCGGGCGCCCCTAGTCCAAGTCCCTCGCCCTGTCGTTGCGATCCCCCTACAACCACCAGCCGTCGATCCTGTTGACCAGTGACCAGGATTCGGCCGCACCCTACCAGTCCGGAGCCGGCGCCACCGGCGCCAGCCTCCCTCCGTCACGCCGCCAATCAGGGAATCCGCATCCCGGCCGCCCCAGCCGCGCCCAACGCCACACTCCCCGCCTTCGCCCCGTTCATCTCCAGAACATACGCCACAACGTCCGCGTACACCCCGGGCTTCAACGACCCCGGCGCCGCCGGCGGCATCGTCTTCACCGATTTCTCCAACAACGCCCCCACGCTCCGCCCGCTCCACATCCGCTGAAAATACTCCCCACCCAGCGGCGTGCCAAACGTCCCGTTCGTCAACGTGCTGCCGTGGCAAACCGCGCAATTGGATTCATACGCCGTCTTCCCGGCCGCTACCTGCGCCGCCGTAAACTGCGGGGCAACGCCGCCCTGCATCACTTCCTTGGCCACCACCGCCGCCGGGCCCTTTTTCGCTTCGGAGACAACCGCCGCGCCGCCATTCCCGCCCACAGTAAACGCCAAAATCGCACCGGAATCCAGCATATTGCGGGTCACCCCGCCATCGGCCCCTTCCGTCAAGCCACCCGGATCCGTCGCCACAAAAATCGTCTTTCCGTCCGGGCTCACCGCTGTGTCCCGATACCGGTTTTCCGACTGGAAGTACCGCGAAATGGCCCCCGACGCCCGCTTCCCGCTCGATGTCAGCGGCACCACGTACAGCGAGCCCCGTTTCAGCGTCGGCGCCAGCAGCACCCGGCCCAGCTCTTTCGATTGGAAATGCTCCACGCTCGAAACCCCCACCGTCGGCCAGCAGATGTAGTTAATCCCCTTACACGCTGGATCTTCGAAGTTAAATCCCGTCGGCACCGTAAACAGCGTCGCCAACGGGTTGACCATCTTTTTCTTGAACGCCTTCTCGTCCGCCCGCGGCACCGTCGGCTCAATCGCCAGGTCACTGAACTTCAACTGCTTACACGGCGTCGTTGCTTCCGCCCAGCGCGCATACTGATACGCCTTGTTGTCCCGCATCCCGGCCACATTCGGCCAGCCATAATTCCCGCCCGCCTTTAAAAGGTTCACCTCATCATCGGTTTTCGGCCCGTGCTCGGACGAGTACAACGTACCATCCGGACCAAAGTCCAGCCCCTGAGGATTCCGGTGGCCATACGTAAACACATGGCTCACAACGCCATTGATCTTCGGGTTGTCATTCGGCACACTCCCGTCCAGATTCATCCGCAGCGACTTACCCACATATGCGACAAAATCCTTAGCCGCCATCTCCGCCGCCGTAGGAATTCGTTGCGCCTCCGCCGGCAGACAGAAGTTCCCCAACTGGTTATTGCCCTGGTCACCCAAAGTCAAATACAACTTCCGGTCAGGACCAATCTTCACCCGTCCCGCCACGTGATCATTCCCCGCCGGCAACCCTGCCAGTACCAACTGCGGCGCCCCCAACTTGCCAGCGGCCGCGTCGTAAGTAAACCGCACCACTTTTCCATACAGAAACCGGTAAGGGCTGGTCACGTCCGCCACCGACGGATCGGCCCCCTTCGCCTCGTCCACATAGGTGTAGAACACATACACATAGTCATTCCCGGTGCCCTTGAGCAGTTCCGGATGCAGCGCCATTCCCAGCAGCCCATCCTGACCGCCCGCTGCTAGGACGTCGTCGATGTTGACCAGAACCTGCTGCTGCCCGCTCACCGGGTCCACGCGCGTAATGCGCTTCCCGGTCCGTTCGGTCACCCAAAGTTTGGAATCAGGCCCCCAGGTAATCTCCCACGGCCCAGCCAGTCCCGAAACCACGACGCGTTTCTGAAAGGGCACCGCGCCTCGGATGACCGTTTCCGGCCCATTCTGCGCCGAAACCAGTAAACCTGTCAGAAGAAGAGGAAGTTGCAACAAGGAAATTCGCACAGAACCATCCTACAAGCAAACGCCCCGCCGCCTTCAAACCCGCCCACCCTTGCACACACCATCATTAGACCCCGGAGTTCACGCCGTATGGCCGAACAGGCAGCGCGTAATCACCCGGTGGAGCGAGGATTGGATGTCGAGACCGCCATCGGTGAAATGCGTGTGCCAGCCGGGAATGTTTCTGCGAAAACCGCTCGAAGCAGTCACACTCCGAAGGGTCACCGCTCTGATGCATCGATCAATCACACAACGGTTCTGCACTATCATGATTCCAATGCGTTTCCTGCTAACGCTCCTCTTCGCAATCGCCGCGTTCGCGCAACTCCCGCGCGACCTCGCCTCTATCGACTCCGGTCGCCAGACCTACATGGGTGCCTGCTCCGGTTGCCACGGCGCTACCGGCGAAGGCAGCCAGGGCCCCAGCTTGCACTCCGGCAGAGTCGCACGCCTCGGCAATCAAGCCCTCATCAACGTCATCAAGAACGGCCTCCCCGGCACGACGATGCCGAACTTCCCTCTCGCCGACGACAAACTCCGCCAACTCGCGGCATTCCTGCGCACGCTCACCTCGCCCGCCGTCGCCGCGCCACGCACGGGCGATGCCGCGAAAGGCCGAGCCCTGTTCTTCGGCACGGCGAACTGCACCGGCTGCCATATGATCAACGGACAAGGCGGACATCCCGGCCCCGATCTCTCCAACATCGGCGCCGAGCGAACGCTGCCCCAGTTAAGCGAGTCGTTGCGCAAGCCGTCGGCGCGCATCGCCGAAGGATTCCGCACGGCCACAGCCACGCTGCGCAACGGCTCCGTCATCAAGGGCGTCGCCAAGAACTACAACAACTATGGCGCACAGATTCTCGACGCCACGGGCCGCCTGCATCTGCTGCAAACGGGCGAGATCGCCAAGCTCGACATCGTTGACACCTCAATCATGCCACCCGTTGCCGACGCGAACGATCTGCTCGCCTTTCTCTCTTCATTGTCTTTGCGTCCATACGAAGGAGCCGCCCAATGACCGTCGCATTCCTCTTTCTTCTCGCTCAAGTCACACCGGTCAACATCGCCGCTTCTCCCAACGCCGACTGGCTGACCTACAACGGAGACTACGCCGCCACGCGCCACTCGCCGCTCAAGCAGATTACGCCCGAGAACGCGAAAAACCTCGTTGCCAAATGGGTCTTTCGCCTTGACGGCGCAAAGAAACTCGAAGCGTCACCGATCGTCCACGGCGGATTGATGTACGTCTCCGACACCAATCAGATCTACGCTCTCGATGCGCGGTCCGGCCGCCAGGTCTGGCGATATCGCGCAACCGGGGCGAAGGGTTCGCGTGTCAATCGCGGCACGGCGATCCTCGGCGATAATGTCTACTTCTCAACCGCCGACTGCCATTTGATCGCCTTGAACCGCTTGACCGGAAACCTGGTGTTCGACAGCGAGTTCGCGTCATTCGAAAAAGGCTACACAACCTCGATCGCGCCGCTGGCGTTGAAGAACGGCATCCTCGTCGGCGTCGCCGGCGGCGGTTCCGGCCAGCGTGGGTTCGTCGCATCGATCAACTATAAGACCGGCAAGGAACAGTGGCGCTTCTGGACCGTCCCCGGCAAGGGCGAACCGGGCTTCGAATCCTGGGGTGGCTTCCCCGCCGAAATGGGCGGCGCCCCCACATGGACCACTGGCTCCTACGACGCCGCGCTCAACACCATCTACTGGCCGACAGGCAACCCGTGGCCCGATTTCTACGGCGGCCGCAGGCCCGGCGACAACCTGTATTCCGACAGCGTCGTTGCCCTCGACGGCGACACCGGTAAATTGAAGTGGCACTTTCAGTTCACACCTCACGATGTCTGGGACTGGGACGCCAACGAAAATCTGGTGTTGATCGACGCCAGCTTCCGCGGGCGTCCGCGCAAACTGCTGATACAGGCCAATCGCAACGGCTTCTACTACGTGCTCGACCGAGTCACCGGCGAATTCCTGCATGCCAAGCCGTTCGTCAAGAAACTCGATTGGACGACGGGCCTCGACGACAAAGGCCGGCCACGAATTATCCCCGAGAAGATCCCCACACCCGCCGGCACGAAGGTCTGTCCGTCGGTCCGAGGCGCGTCAAATTGGATGTCGCCGAGTTATAACCCGGCCACAGGCCTGCTGTATGTCGTAACTCTCGAACAATGCGACATCATCATCGCCTCGGCCAAAGAACCCGTACCAAACTCGGGCTTCCGCGGAACAGGGAACGAAGGCATCCCCACCGAGCCCGGCAAATTCTATCTCCGCGCGCTCGACGCCGTCAGCGGCGACATCAAATGGGAGTACCCCATGCCCGGACCCGGCGTCATGTGGGCGGGCACCGTCTCCACCGCCGGCGGCGTTGTCTTCACCGGCGACGACGACGGCAACCTCGTCGCCGTCGATGCCAAAACCGGGAAAGACCTGTGGCACTTCGCTACCGGGCGCAGCCTGTTCGCGTCGCCGATTACATACATGGTGGATGGCAAACAGTACGTCGCCATCGCCGCCGAAAGCGATGTGTTCACGTTCGCCCTGTTCGGGCAATAAGCAGTGGATCGGAACGCTGTATCCCAACGTTCGTTCTCTGCTTTTTGAAGCGCAGCCGTCATGGCAAACGTACCTTTGGCCGGGTGCCAAACCAGAACAGATAAATACTCGTCTCGCTAGCCGTCATCGGGCCACCGGGATGCTGAATCCTGGACGCGGACACCACCTCTCTCCATGCCAGCGCCATCAGGCGCCGGGAACATCGGAATCGAAAGAGGAACGGCCCCCCTCCACAAATCAGCGATTTCGGCCTTTGCGAGCCCCCCAGGCTATTTCCGGCGGAAAGGTTCACTTTCAATCACCAGCAGCACCAGATCCCGCAGTCCGCCTCCACGCTTCTTCAACTCGGCAACGATTCGGTTCACCTGCTCAACATCACTCCGCTCCATACTTCTCCCCGTGGAATAAGTGAGCAGTTTCTCCGCCAGACAACGTGCAAACTGATCGCGGTGGCTGCGGAGCAGGGCTTCCTTAAAGGAGACAATGTCTTTGAAGGATTCGCCGCCGGAAAACGCGCCGGAGGCGTCCACGGCCGGTTGGGCCACCCTGCCGGAGCGGGGATAGTGGCTCCGCCAACCGCCGATGGGATCGAAGTTTTCGAGGGCAAATCCCGGCGGGTCAATTGACTTGTGGCAGGAGTTGCAGGTCTCCACCGTGCGGTGCTTCGCCAGTTGGTCGCGAATCGTCGTGGCGCCGCGAATATCGGGTTCTAGTGGCTTCACGTCCGGTGGTGGTGGCATCGGCGGCGTGCCCAGCAGGTTGTTCAACACCCAGACCCCACGGATCACCGGTGATGTGTCGACCCCGTTGGCGCTAGCCGTATGAATCGCCGCCATGCCAAGCAAGCCGCCCCGCCGCCGGTCCGACAGGGTGACCTTCTGGAACTCCGCGCCTTGAACGCCGGCAATCTTGTAGAGCCTGGCAAGTCCGCCATTCACGAACGTGAAATCGGAGTCCAGGAAACGGTCGATCGGCAGGTTCTTTTCAAGCAGGTATTGAAAGAACATCCGCGCTTCTGTCTTCATTGCCTTTGCCAGTCCGTCGGCGTAGTAGGGCTGGAAGTCTTTGGGACTCGGCGGCATGGACCCGATCTTGTAAAGCTCAAGCCAGCGCGATGTGAACTGGTCGCTGAAGGCGCTCGCCCTGGAATCGCCCAGCATACGCAGCGCCTCGGCACGAAGCATCGCCGGATCGCGGAGTGTGGCCGCGGAGGCCTTCTCCGTCAATGCGCTATCCGGCATAGACGACCAAAGAAAATAGCTGAGCCGCGAGGCCAGAGAATAATCGTTCAACGTCCCGTCATTCTCGCGAAGATACAAAAATCCAGGGGAACAGAGCACGCCGCGAAGCGCTGCTTTGATGGCATTCAGCGGAGAATCGCCTTTGGCGCTGCGCTGCGCCACCAGCTGTAGCAGCGGCTGCAATTCGTCTTCGCGGGCCGGGCGGCGGAATGCCCGCGTCGCGAACCGTCGCAGGATCGGCTCGGCGTTGGGCAGCGTGGGCTCCAGATTACCGAACAGCGCCACATGAGACGGTGGCGGCCACTGCTCAAAGAAAGGTCCTTCGAGTTCGACTGCAAAAATGCGGGCACGCGGTCCCATATACTCGCTGAAGAAGCTCGCCCAGCCGGGACGGCTGTTAAAAGAACGCGAGGTTCCCCTCGTCGTAAGCTCGGTCTTTGACGCTC
>CAMATG010000294.1 GCA_945860645.1 Candidatus Sulfopaludibacter sp. SbA3
ACTTCGTTATCCACACCACGTGGTACTTCAGGTCAAAAACCGCTTGGGCACTCCGTCGATACTCGGCCATATCTCCATTTTGCAGTACTGTGGCTAAAAGCAGCCCGCCTGAAAGGCGGGGGGATTACACCCGGCGCATTGAACTAAAATGACCCAAACCACCAGACGCTTTTGCCTCGCCGCATTCCTCGTCGGCCCCCTCGCTATCGCCCAGACGCGAACGCAGGATCGCGGTGCCGTCACCGCCACCATCAACGACTGCGAACGCCAGACGAACGGCTTCGTCGGCTCTCTCCGCCAGGCGCTCAGCCAGGCTAACGTCCGCTACGAACGCAAAGAGGACCTCCTCCGCAGCGCCCGCGATCTGGAAAACGCCATGGATAAAGTCGGCGACGCCTGGAACCGCGACAACAACCCCGAACGCGCCGGCGAACACGTTCGCGTCGCCATCGGCGCCGCTCGCGACATCAATCAAATCATGGTCCGCCGCCGCCTCAATCGCGATACCGAACAGCGCTGGAATCTGGTCCGCCGCGAACTCAATCTCCTCGCCCGGGCTTTCAACACCCAAGGCCTCGGCCGCTAACCAAAGGCCCCGTTCCAAACCCCCGCGGCGGTCCCTATACTTAGCAGTGCTATGGACATGCTAACTAGTTTCCTCCTCGGCATCGGCCTATGGTTCCTCATCCGCTTCGTCCTGATGGGCTTCTACACAGTCAATCAAAGCGAACGCGCCGTAAAAACACGCTTCGGACGGGCCGACCGCCTCGGCCCCTCCACCCTCGAAGACCCCATCGCCCAGTGCCTCCGCCCCGAGGAGCGCGAACGCTACATCTACCCGCAAGTCCGCGTCATCCCCCCCGGCGGCCCCTATTTCAAAATGCCCTGGGAGACAATCCACAAGGTCTCCGTCGCCACCATGACCGTCAACATGGCCCTCGACCTCGAAGACCCGGCCGCCAATGGCAACGGCACCTACCTCGAAGCTGTCACGAAGGATCAGCTCAACACCGGCCTCACCGGACAGATCCGCTACCGCGTCAGCGATCGCAACCTCTACGCCTTCATCTTCGGCACCAAACAACCCTTCGTCCACGTCATGGCCTACTTCGTCAGCGTCCTCCGCCAACGCATCGCCAACTTCCAGGCCAAAACCTCCACGGACCCCGCCCTCAACATCCCCGGCACCGAAATGATCGGCGTCTCCATCAACGACCTCCGCAAAAACCTCCGCGACCTCAACGAGTACATGGAGCAGGAGTGCCGCTCCGCCGAAGCCCGCTACGGCGTCGTCTTCGACGCCAGCCTCATCACCGGCATCGACCCGCCCGCCGAAGTCGAATCCGCCCTCGCCGCCATCAACACCGCTCACAACCAGGTCTCCAGCGACATCTCCCTCGCCCAGGCCCACGCCGATCAGAAAATCGAACAATCCAAACGCGCCGTCGAAATCGAAACCCTCCGCGCCGAAGCCGAAATGGAACCCCTCCGCGCCCAGGCCACGGAGCTAATGGAAACCTACAAGGCCGGCCCCGACGTCCTCGCCGCCTACCTCCGCAACGTCCGCCTGTCTCTCTACGAACGCGCCCAGCAAGTCTTCCTGGAGGTATCCCGCTAATGGAACAATTTGGCAGCATTCTCTTCTTCGTGCTCCTGTTCGTCCTCGCCGAGGTCATCCTCCGCACCCTCGGCCGCCTCTTCGGCCTCTTCACCATCGTCCGCGAGCGCCAGTGCAAGGTCTACGTCCTGTTCGGCAAAGTGCTCGGCGTCCTCGACGAACCCGGCCTCCACATCCTCCCGGCGAAGCTCGGCCCCTCCGCCTTCATTGTCAATTTGTTCGGAAAGTGCTACACCCTCGACCTCCGTCTCGACCAGCAGTACCTCCGCTCCCAGGCCGTAAATTCCGAAGAAGGCGCACCCATGGGCATCGGCATCTGGTACGAAATGTGGATCAGCGACCCCGTCTCCTTCCTCTTCAAAAACACCGACCCCCGAGGCTCTCTCCAGGCCAACGTCTCCAGCTCCGCCGTCCGTTGCCTCAGCAACATGCCCCTCGCCGAGATGCTCGAAACCCGCCATCAAATGAGCCAGGCCGTCCGCGCCGAAGTCTCCGCCAAGTCGTACGAATGGGGCTACCAAACCGGCACAGTCTACATCCGCAAGGTCCACTTCCGCGACGTCGGCATGATCCGCCAGATCGAAGAAAAAGTGGTCAACCGCCTCCGCCAGGTAACCTCCGCCATCCGCCAGGCCGGTGCCAATCAGGTCAGCGTCATCACCAGCTCCGCCGAACGCAAAGCCGCTGTCGAATTCGCCCGCGCCGCCGCCATCCGCCCCGCCACGCTCCGCCGCGTGCTAACGGAAATCGTCAGCGTCCCGCCCGTAAATCAGGCGCTCTTCGAAATCCTCGAAAACCAGCGCATGCTCTCGAGCGGTGCCCGGCTGAACCTCTTCTCCGCCGGCCAGCACAACGGCGCCATCGCCTCCCTCATCGCCGCCCAGCCCGGCCCGCCGCCCAAGCCGTGACCGCCCTTGTCCTCGCCGATGACGCAACCGGCGCCCTCGAATGCGCCTCCCTGCTGGCCCACTACGGCCAGCAGGCGTGGCGCGTTGTCGATACCCACTCCCGCCATCTGCCTCCCGCCGAAGCTGCCGCCGCCATCCGCCCCTACGCCAACAACCCCAAAATCTACAAAAAGACGGACTCCACCCTTCGTGGCAACATCGCCGCCGAACTCGCCGCCCTGCTCCCACGAACCGTCGTCTATATCCCCGCCTACCCCAACCTCGGCCGCACCGTCGTCAACGGCCAACTCCTCATCCACGGCATCCCCGTCGCCGAAACCGACTTCGCCCGCGACCCCCGCCACCCCATCCGCTCCTCCACCATCGCGGACCTCCTCCCCAACGCCATCCCCATCCCCAACACCGAAGCTCTGAAGGCCAATCTCCACCAACCCGCCATCTTGATCTGCGACGCCTCCACCAACGAAGACCTCGCCGAAATCGCCAAAACCCTCAACAAAAACGTCATCATCGCCAGCCCCGCCGGCTTCATCCCCCACTGGGCCAAGCTCTGCGAACTCCCCCCAACCACTCCCCCGCGAATCCCAACGCCAACCACCTGGCTAGTCATCCGCGGTTCCCGCCACCCCCAGTCCATCCGTCAATCCCAGCACGCCAAGGTACTCAACATCCCCGTCATCGAAGCCCCCGAGCAAATCCACGCCAACCCCGATGCCATCGCCCAAACCCTCGCCCAGACCGCCAAATCCCACATCGAAAAACACCACCCCCAAGGCGTCCTCATCATGGGCGGCGACACCGTCTTCGCCCTCTGGCGCGCCCTCGGCATCACGCAAATCACCCCGCTCCCCGAACGCCTCCCCGGCATCGCCGCCAGCTGGAGCCCCGAAACCCAAACCCTCTTCCTCACCAAAGCCGGTGGCTTCGGCCACGATACTCTGGTAGAGCAACTCCTCCACCTCACATGACTCACATCGGAATCACCATGGGGGACTCGAGCGGCGTCGGCCCCGAGATCCTCCTCAAAGCCGCCCACGAAAACTCGATCCCCGTCCCCTACGTCGTCTATGGCGACCTCGCCCCGCTAGCGAAACTCAACGAACAATACAACCTAACCCTCCACCCCATCGCCCACCCCGCCGACGCCCGCGAAGGCGTCGTCAACATCATCGACGCGCAACTCCTCACCGAAGCCGATCTCACCCCCGGCCAAATCAACGCCAAAAGCGGCCACGCCGCCCGCGAATACGTCATCCGCGCCACCAAGGCCGCCCTCGCCAAAGAGATCTCCGCCATCGTCACCCTCCCCATGAACAAGGAGGCCACCCAGCTCACAGACCCCAATTTCACCGGCCACACCGAACTCATCGGCGAACTCTGCGGCTCCGACGACGTCACCATCATGCTCGCCTCAGATGACCTGATCGTCACCCACGTCTCCACCCACTGCTCCCTCCGCCAGGCCATCGAACGCTGCAAACAGGACCGCATCCAAACCATCCTCGAACTCACCCAGCACGCCGTCAAACGCCTCAAACCCGCCGCCCGCATCGCCGTCGCCGGCCTCAATCCCCACGCCGGTGAAAACGGCCTCTTCGGCACCGAAGAGATCGAAGAAATCGCCCCCGCCGTCGCCTGGGCCCAAGCCCAGGGCTGGAACGTCAAAGGCCCGCTCCCGCCCGACACGCTCTTCTACATGGCCGTCCGCCGCAAGCAGTTCGACGCGGTCGTCTGCATGTATCACGACCAGGGCCACATCCCCTCGAAACTCCTCGATTTCGAAGGCGGCGTCAACATCGCCCTCGGCCTCCCCATCGTCCGCACCTCCGTCGATCACGGCACCGCCTTCGACATCGCCTGGAAAGGCATCGCCTCCACCACCAGCTTCCGCGCCGCCATCGACATGGCCATACGCTTGACCTCGAAATAGCAACTTGATAAATTACTCCCCCAGTAGTCCGTACTTAAGGGGATCTTATGAAACAGCTTATTCGCCTCGCGCCTATCTGCGCGCTCGCGGCAGCCATGTCTCTGTTCGGTCAAGGTCTGACCGGCAACTTATCCGGCACCGTTACCGATCAATCCGGCTCCGCCGTTCCCGGCGCCGAAATCACGCTCACCAACGTCGCCACCAATCAGGTCCGCAAGTCTCAATCCGACCCCAGCGGCGGTTTCACCTTCACCCAACTCCTCCCCTCCACGTACAAACTGCAGGTCACCTCAAAAGGCTTCAAACGCTACGAGCAGACCGACATCGTCCTCACCGCCACCGAACGCCTCGTCCTCCAACGCGTCGAACTCCAGCTCGGTGAACTCTCCCAAACCGTCGAAGTCACCGCCGAAACCGCCCGCCTCCAAACACAGTCCTCCGAACGCTCCGGCCTCATCTCTCTCGAACAGACCCAGAACGTTCCCCTCAAAGGCCGCGACTATCTCGGCCTGGTCAGACTCCTCCCCGGCGTCATCGATACCGCCAATCGCAACGCCCCCGGCTGGAACAACCTCGGCGGCATCACCATTAACGGCAACCGCCAGGGCACCATCAACCTCACCCTCGATGGCATCTCCTCCCTCGACACCGGCTCCATGGGCGGCCCCTACCTCGCCCCCTCGCTCGACGCCGTCGCCGAAGTGAAAGTCCTCCTCACCAACTACCAGGCCGAATACGGCCGCTCCTCGGGCGGCACCATCAATACCGTCATCAAATCCGGTACCAAGGAATTCCACGGCGGCGCCTATTACTTCATCCGCAATGAAGCCCTCAACGCCAACGAATTCTTCCGCAACCGCGACGGCCTCCGCCGCCCTCAATATCGTTTCAATTACCCCGGCTACTTCATCGGTGGCCCAGTCCCCGCCGGCAAGTTCAACAAGAATCGCGACAAGCTCTTCTTCTTCTGGAGCCAGGAATTCCTCCCTCGCAACTACCCCTCCTCCCTCCAGCGCCGCACCTTCCCCACCGCCCTCCAGCGCAACGGTGACTTCTCCCAAACCTTCGACACCAACCGCGCCCTCATCCCCATCTGGGATCCCCTCAACAACCGCGTTCCCTTCGCCGGCAACATCGTGCCGCAGAACCGCATCGATCGCAACGGCCAGTCCCTGCTGAACATCTTCCCCCAGCCCAACGCCGTCGATCCCACCAATAACTTCAACGCCCTCATCCAGGCCCCCATCACCCAGCCCCGCCGCGATTCCATCCTCCGCATCGATTACAACATCGGACCCAAGACCAACTTCTACTGGCGCGGCATCAACGACTACGAAGCCTACAAAGGCGACTTCGATTTCGTCCTCGCCTCCTCCTCCTGGGCCCAGCTCCCCATCAAATACCAAATCCGCTCCGCCGGCATGGTCTCCACGTTGATCCATACCTTCAACCCCACAACGGTTAACGAATTCACCTTCGGCGTCAACCGCGCCCTCCAGACCGTTGACCCGCTCACCCAGGAAGGCCTCGACCGGAACAACCGCGCCAAGGTCACACCGAACCTACCGCAGTTCTTCCCCCAGGCCAACGCCCGCAATCTCATCCCGCAGGCCAACTTCGGCGGCGTCCCCAATGCCGGCGTTCTCAACATCGAACAGCGCTTCCCCTTCTTCGGAACGAACAACATCTGGAACTGGTCCGACAACCTCTCCAAGATCATGGGCGCCCACAACGTCAAGGCTGGCATCTACATCGAAAAGACCACCCGTAACGCCGCCCGCGGCTCCGCCTTCAACGGCACGTTTAACTTCAACCGCGACGTCAACAACCCCTTCGATACCAACTTCGCCTACTCCAACGCCCTCCTCGGCAGCGTGCAGAGCTACACCGAAGCCAACAACAAACCCGACGGCCACGCCCGCTACTTCAACATCGAGTGGTTCATCCAGGACACCTGGAAAGTGAACCGCCGCTTCACCATCGATGCCGGCGTCCGCTTCTATCTCATCCACCCCACCTATAGCGCCAACGATCAGCTCGCCGCGTTTGACCTGGCCACCTACGATCGCCGCCGCCAGCCCGCCCTCATCCAGCCCTTCCGCAACGCCGCCGGCGCCCGCGTCGGTCGCGACCCCGTCACCGGCGTCGAAGTCTCCCCCGCCTCCATCGGCCAGTTCGCCGATGGCACCGCCCCCTTCCAGGGCATGACGGTCTATAACGAGTCCATCCAGAACCGCCCCCCCATCCAGGTTGCCCCCCGTCTCGGCTTCGCCTGGGACGTCTTCGGCAACAGCAAAACCGCCATCCGCGGTGGCGCCGGCATCTTCTACGATCGCTTCAATGACGACCAGGTCTTGATCCATCGCGAACTGCCCCCCAACACCATCACCCGCACCGCCTTCAACACCACCATCGCGGACCTCCTGCGCAGCCCCTTCCGCGTCAGCCCCTCCGGTGTCACCTCCATCCAGCGCGACTTCCAGCCCCCGACAGTCTACAACTGGAGCTTCGGCATCCAGCAGAACATCGGCTTCGGCACCGTGCTCGATGTCGCCTACGTCGGCAACGTCGGCCGCCATCTCATGCAGCGCCGCAGCTTGAACGCATTGCCCTACGGCACGCGCTTCCTCCCCGGCAGCATCGATAGCACCACCAATAGCCCGCTGCCCGACAACTTCCTCCGCCCCCTACCCGGCTATGCCGACATCCAGTACATCGAACTCGCCGGCACTTCCAACTACCACTCCATGCAAACTCAGCTGAACAAGCGCTTCGCCAAGGGCTTCCAGTTCGGTGTCGCCTGGACCTGGTCCAAGGCCATGACCATCGTCAACGGCAACGGCGACGCCGTCAATCCGTATCTCGACTACCGCATGCGCAACTACGGCAAGGCCAGCTTCGACCGTACGCACAACTTCGTCCTGAACTATCTCTACGACCTTCCCAAGCTCTCCAAGGTCGCCAACAACGTCGTCGTCCGCTCCGTCTTCGACAACTGGCAGCTCTCCGGCGTCACCAGCTTCACCAGCGGCGCGCCCCTCGGCATCGGCTACTCTCTCGTCAGCGGCGCCGATCTCACCGGCGCCTCCGGGGCCGGCCT
>CAMATG010000295.1 GCA_945860645.1 Candidatus Sulfopaludibacter sp. SbA3
CGCTGGGGACGTGGGCCATGGCGTGCGTGGGCGTCTTCATCAGTGCGCTAACGGTGAACCTGCGGTTGCGGGAGGTGATGCTGCCGATGCTGGTGTATCCCGTGCTGATTCCGGCGATTCTGCCGGCGATGATGCTGACGAATACGTTGCTGACCGGGCAGCCGATTCCCTCCGATTTTATGGTTTGGCTGCGGTTGTTGATCGGGTTCAATGTGATGTTCACCACGCTGTCGGTTTACTTGGCGGAGACGGTTCTGGTGAGATAGGAGTTCTAGACGATGCGAAGAAAAATCATTCTGGCGCTTGGCGCCGTGGCGTTGCCTCTGCTGCTTCGGAATCTATACGTCATTATGTTTTTGGTGCCGGACGAGATGGAGCAGGGGCCGATCTACCGGATTTTCTACTACCATCTGCCGGCGTTTTTCACGGCGGCTTTGTGTTATTTGACCGCGATGGTAACCAGTATTTTGTATCTGGTGAAGAAGGACCAGAAGTACGACGCCATTGCGGTTTCGGCGACGGAGACTGGTTTGGCGTTCGCGGCGGTGAATCTGATTACAGGCATGATTTGGGGCCGGATCAGCTGGGGCATCTGGTGGGCGTGGGATCCGCGGCTGACGTGGGCGTTGATCTGCTGGCTGGTGTATTTCGGCTATCTGATGCTGCGGTCGGCGATTGACGATCCGACGGAGCGGGCGAAGAACAGCGCGGTGTTGAGTATCTTTGCGTCGGCCTCGGTGGCTGTGACGTGGAAGGCGATTGAGTGGTGGCGGACGCAACATCCCGGACCGGTCCTTTCGATCCGGACGGGCGGGGTGCAGAAGATTGATCCGGCGATGGAACAGATGCTGTATGTGAACACCGTCGCGCTGTTGTTGTTGGGTTTGATTTTTGTGTTGGTACGGCTGCGACAGGAAGAAGTGCAGCGGGAAATCGATGCGTTGCGGCGCTATGCGCACGCGATGAATTAGGACGGAACTCCGATGGACGAACGCAATATTACTTTCATGTTTTATGGCCTCGCGGTGGCGTGGGGCTTGCTGGCGGTATATGCTGTGCTGCTAGGGCTGCGAGATCGTGATCTTACGAAGCAGCTCGATACTTTGAAGCGCATGGTGGAGGAGAAGAAATGAACCGCCGGAAACTGATGCAGATGGCGATGGGCGCGTTGCCCGCGACGATGCTAACGCAGCGGCATTTGGCCGCGCAGACGCAGGCCGACCGGGCTGTGCGGGGACTGAGTTCCCCGATCATTAAAGACGTCCAGGTGATTGCGACGGCTCCGGCCGGTCTGCGTCTGGTGGTGGTGAAAGTTGTCACCGATCAGGATGGGCTTTACGGCTATGGGTGCGGCACCTATACCCAGCGGGCCGACCTGGTGGTGGCGGCGGTGGAGCGGTACTTGAAGCCGTTCCTGATTGGCCAGAAGGCCGACCGGATCGACGACCTGTGGCAGGCGATGTACAACTCCAGCTACTGGCGCAACGGCCCGGTACTGAACAACGGCATCAGCGGCGTGGACCAGGCGTTGTGGGATATCAAGGGCCGCATGGCCGGGATGCCCGTGTATCAACTGCTGGGCGGGAAGGTGCGCGAGGCTGCCGATTGCTACGGTCACGCATCGGGCGCCGATGCGGCCGAATGCGTCGCCAACGCGAAGAAGTACATCGCCGAGGGCTTCCGCCATGTCCGCGTCCAAGTTGGCGTGCCCGGGATGGCCGGGTATGGCTCCGGCCGTGGCGAGGCGCGCGTGAAATCGCTGCACAACAAACCGGTGTTTGAACCCGCTGCCTACATTCGCCGGGCGCTGAATTTGTTTGAAGTTTGCCGGAAAGAGCTGCCGGAAGAGATCGAGTTGCTGCACGATGTGCACGAGCGCATCACGCCGACGCAGGCGTTGCAGTTTTCGAAAGATTGCGAGAAGTTCCGCCTGTTCTTCCTGGAAGACCCGTTGTCGCCCGAAGACATCGCCTGGTTCCGTTTGATCCGGCAGGCTTGCACGACGCCGATCGCGATGGGTGAGCTGTTTAATTCGCCGCACGAATGGAGCCCGCTGATTGCCGAACGGCTGATCGACTATATCCGCGTGCACGTGTCGCAGGCTGGCGGGCTGACGCCTTGCCGGAAGATGGCCATTATGGGCGAACACTTCGGTGTGCGCACGGCGTGGCACGGGCCGGGCGACGTGTCGCCCATCGGTCATGCGGCGAACGTGGCGCTGGACCTGGTGAGCTACAACTTTGGCGTGCAGGAATATTCGCCGTTCAACGAGCGCGTTCGCGAGGTATTCAGCGGCGTGCCGGAGATCAAAGACGGCTACCTGTATGCAACCGAGAAGCCGGGCTGGGGCATTGAGATTGATACGAAGGCGGCGGCGAAGTATCCGTTCGGCTCCAACGAGCGGGGCGGGGAACGCGGCAAGTTGAACGGCGGCTGGGGCGAGATTCGCAAGGCCGACGGGCAGATCATCAAGCAGTAAATTGACGTTCGATGGCCTCGATGCCGGAAGCGAAATCCGCTTCCGGCGTCAGCAGGCTGACGACGAGCCAGCCATCGGTTTCGAAGTCGTAGAAGTAGCCGGGCTGGGTGAGCACGCCTTCGGCTTCCAGAAGATGAATGGCCCATTCTTCTTCGGTGCGTGCTCGGGGAGTGGGGATGACGGCGTACCAGCCGCCTTCGACGTGGAGCGGGCGCAGGGCGGTTTGTTGCAGCGTGCGCAGGTTCGTTTGTGTGCGCGATTGGATTTGCGCGCGGACGTCTTCGCCTGCGGCGAGCAATGCGGGTAGGGCGAATTGGACGGGCGTGGACACCGATAGATACGTGTCGGCGATGAGTTCCAGGCGCGAGGCGGCTTCGGCGGCCTGAGGGCCGGAGACGGTGAGCCAGGCGGCTTTCATTTGGGGGAGGCCGGCGGTTTTGGAGAGTCCGCCCAGAACGAACGTGAGGCAGTGGCCGTTGTCGCCGAGCGTGGCGGCGCGGGTGTCATCGGGGGCGAGAGGGTATTCGGCGAAGACCTCGTCGGAGATGAGGGCGATGTTCCTGGCGGCGCAGAGTTGGGCGAGCTGTTCAAGTTCGCCGGTTTTCAGATAGCTGCCGGTGGGGTTGTTGGGATGGACGAAGAGGATTGCTTTCGTGTTGGCGGTGAGTTGGGCTTCGAGGGATTGGAAATCGAGCCACCAGCCTTCGGAGTAGCGGAGGGAGTATTGGATGACTTCGACGGCTTCGAGCTTGGCGAGGAATTCGAAGAGCGGGTACGACGGGCGGGGGACGAGGATGGCGTCGTCGGGGTTGCAGAGGAGCTTGAAGAGCCAGCCGTAGGCTTCGGAGGTGGAGGCGGATAGGAGGGTATGGGGGCCGAGGTGGAGGGCGGCGCGGGCTTCGTCGATGCCGCGGGGATCGGGGTTGTACTTGAGGCCTTGCGGGTTTTGGAAGGCTTCGAGGATGGTTTCGGGGTAGTGGAGACCGGCCTTGGTGGGGTTGGATGCGGTGAGGTCGAAACGTGGCTTTGTTGCGGCCAGAGCTTGGGAGATGGGATTGGTGGCGAGGGTCCAATCGAGGCGTTGGGAAAAGGGGATGGGCACCGGAACTACCAGGATAGCCGGGTTAGATAGCCGGGTTAGGGGAGTGTCACCGTCCAGGTGCCATTGGCCCAACTCATCTTGCCGGTGATCCGTTTTCCGTTAGCGGAGAATTTGCCGGTGTAGTGGCCGAGGCCGGGGCGATCGATGATGATGTCCCGAGCGGAGCGGGAGCGAATGTGGGCGAAGTTGGTGAGCTTGCCGCTGTCGTTGCCGGGAGTGTGTGTCCAGGTGGCGTCGAAGCTGGTGCCATCTTTACGGAGGGTCCAGGTGGCGGTCCAGACGCTGGAGCCGACAGTTTCAACAACGCGCCATGTGTTGCCTCCCGGGGCTGGGGTTTGCGTGGCGACCGATGTTGGGCCGGCGGGTGCACTGAGCGAAACGGTCCAGGAGCCTGACGCCCAGCTCATGGTGCCGGTGATTCGTTTGCGATCCGCGGAGAATGTGCCGGTGTAGCGGCCGAGACCGGGGCGATCGATGACGATGCGGGAGCCCGCAATGGAGATGATACGGGCGAAGTTGCGGAGGTCGCCTTGGGTGCCGCCGGGCGTCTGCTTCCAATGGGCATCAAAGGACTTGCCATCGGGACGGAGTGTCCAGGTGGCGTCCCAGCGGCTACCGCCGGATTTCTCAACGACGGTCCATGTTGGGAAGGATCGGGCGAAGGCGATATCGACGTCTTCTTCTTGTTGCGCGGGGAGGGAGAAGGCGACCAGGAGAGCGATTAGGATGGGTCGAAGCATGGTGGTTCCAGCTCCTTTCGCCCACACTGTAACGCCCGATCTGGCCGGCGTCAATCGGGGTAGTTAGAGGGCGGAAGAGCAGATGCCGATGCGCCTGCGGAGGAAGTTGGTGCGGCGTTCGGGGGGGAGGGCGAGCCAGGTGTCGATGAGGGCGAGTCGCATGTGTTCGAACAGTTGTTTAAGGCTGGGCGGTTTCGCTTTTTTCGGTCGCTTTGGCTTTGGCATAGGTGTCTTCCAGCGTTACCAGGATAGCGAGGTCTTGGGGGCGCCCGGCGGCTCGCTTGCTCTTGATGATGTCGGACATGCTGGCGATGAGAAGCGGCTGCTCCCCAAAGTTTACGGGAGTCGCTCGATTTCGAAGCGATTCGTAGGACCGGACTCCATCGATTCGGATGCAGAAATCGAGTTGTAGATGGTCGCTATCGCGGGAAAGCCGGAACATCTGCGCCGCCGGGTAAAAGGGGTTTTACGCGGTGACGGGTGCGCCTTGGATAGACGCCGCCGCGTTGCCGATCATGACCGCATCCAGCCTGAGCTCGTTGAAGAGCTTGGCAATTTGCTCCAGGTAGGGCGCGGCGTCCATTGCTCTATGGTATCGCCTGCTACCATGGCGAGTATCATGACAGGCGCACTGATTTCGATGCTCGTTTTGCTGCAAACCAATGCGGCTTTTCATAGCCCGGCGTCGGGGCCGGTGAAGGGTTACGCGATGCCGATTGGCGGCGGGTTAGTGGGGCCGGAGATTCTGAACCGGTTCGCCAAGCTGGCTGGGGGCCTGGATGCGCCGATTGTGGTGATCCCAACGGCAGGGGATCCGGATGTGTATTCGGATGCGGTTCTGGAGCGTCATCCGTTGCGGAAGCACGGGTTCACGCGGCTGACGCTGTTGCACACGCGGGATAAAAAAGTGGCCGATACGGAGGCGTTTGCGGCTGTTTTAAAGACTGCCAAGGGCGTGTGGTTCGATGGCGGTCGGCAGTGGCGGCTGGTGGATTCGTACCTGCAGACGCGGACGCACCGGGAGTTGGAGGCGCTGTTGGACCGGGGCGGCGTGATTGCCGGGACGTCGGCGGGGGCGACGATTCAGGGTTCCTATCTGGTGCGCGGGGCACGGGAGGGGAACACGATCATGATGGCGAAGGGGTATGAGCAGGGGATGGGGTTCCTGAACTTCGTGGCGATCGATCAGCATTTGATCAAGCGCAAGCGGGAGAACGATATGCTGCCGGTGGTGGCGCTGAAGCCGGAACTATTGGGGCTGGGCCTGGACGAGGGGACGGCGGTGGTTGTGCATGGGAATACGTTCGAGGTGGTTGGCGTGAGCAAAGTGGCGATTTACGACGCCAACTTCGGGCCCGGACCGGACGGGAAGGGCTATTATTTCCTGTCGGCCGGGGATTGTTTTGACATCGCGAAACGCAAGCAGATTGCTTGCGGCAGGAACTAGAAGAAGTTCGGGTAGGCGGTTTTCATCTCTTCGGCGCGTTCGTGGGCTTCGCCGATTTGGACCAGTTCGCCCTGGCCAATGCCGGGGCACCACTTGGCGGTTTTCTCCCATTCCTTGCGGGACTCGAGCAGATGGGGCCACCAGGGGAAGAGGCGGCACTGCGTGGGTTTGGCGGGGTGGATACTGCAGCCGGTTTCGGTGAGGAAGCCGCACTGGCTGCCGCGCGGTTTGCGCAGGCGGCGCTGGTGGCGGGTGCGGTAGACGTAGAGCTTCTCGAACTCTACGGGCGTCTGGTTCAGGAACGTGGCGGCTTTGATGAGATCTTCTTCGGTGAGATAGACGAAGCCTTCCATGTCGCAGCATTTGGTGCAGCCGGGCTGGCAGGAGAAGCGGAGAGAGTCGGGGGCGGTTGGGGGCATGGTTGCGAATCGGCTCGGAATGGGAGAGCTTGTAAGGGATGGTAACAAGCAATGGATTGACTCGTCGCGCCCTGTTGGCCGCGGGGGCCGCTATGGCGGCGCCGATGGGGAAGCTGGAGTTCTACGTTTTCTCCAAGCATTTGCAGTTTTTGAGCTGGGCCGAGGCGGGCGCGGCGGCGAAAGAGTTGGGGTTTGACGGCGTGGATCTGACCGTTCGCAAGGGCGGGCATGTGACGCCGGAGCGGGTGGTGGAGGACCTGCCGCGGGCGGCGGAGGCGTTGCGGTCGGGCGGTTCGCGGCTGGCGATGATCACCACCGATATCGCGGACATGACGACGTCGTATGCGGAGACGGTTTTGCGCACGGCGAAGAAGGTGGGCATTACGCACTACCGGTGGGACGGGTACAAGTACAAAGAGGGCGTGGGGTTGCCGGAGCAGTTGGCGGGGTTCGCGCCGCGGGTGAAGGAGTTGGCTGCGTTCAACAAAGAAGTGGGCCTGTGCGCGATGTACCACACGCATTCGGGCGCGGGGCGCGTGGGGGCTTCGCAGTGGGATTTGTGGATGCTGCTGAAGGATCTGGACAAGAAGTACGTCAGCTATAACTTCGACGTTTCGCACGCAACGATTGAGGGCGGGCTGGGGGGATGGATCCATTCGACGAATCTGGCGATGCCGCATATGGGCGGGATGGCGCTGAAGGATTTCAAGTGGGGGCGCGGGGCGAATGGGAAGTGGCGGGTGGACTGGTGTCCGGTGGGCGAGGGGATGGTGCAGACGCGCGAGTTCCTGAAGATGGCACGAATGGGCGGCTTTGCGGGGCCGGTGCAGGTTCATTTTGAGTACGACCTGGGCGGGGCCGATAAGGGCGCGACGAAGATCACGATGCCGAAGGCACAGGTTTTGGCGGCTATGAAGAAGGATCTGATTGCTCTGCGGGCCGCGGCTGCTGAGGCGGGCTGGGCCTGATGGAACTGCTGCTGGTGATTGCGTTGCTGGCCGGGCAGGGGGTGCGCGTCGAGGGTTTGGACGCGTTGACTAAGAAATCCCTGCGCGCCGGGCCGTGGACGATTACCAGCGTGGCGGCGCCGATGGCGGGGATTGGCAAGAACGATTACTACAGCGAGGCACCGTATTGGTGGCCGGATCCGAAGGACCCGAAGGCGCCGTTTTTGCGGCGCGACGGGGAGACGTATCCGCAGCGGTTTGACGCGCATCGGAAGTTGCTGGGACAGATGAGCGAAGGGTTGTTGGGGTTGGGGCTGCGGGCTGCGTTGTTGGGGGATAAAGAGGCGCTTCGGAAGGGGGAAGAGGCCGCGCGGGTTTGGTTTTTGAACCCGGCGACGCGGATGAATCCGCACCTGGAGTA
>CAMATG010000296.1 GCA_945860645.1 Candidatus Sulfopaludibacter sp. SbA3
TAATCCCCACAATCACCGGCACGCCGAACGCGCGCGTGTTCTCCACGTGGCGCGCCAGATTGTCGCGCCCCGCCGCCGCCACCGCGCGCACGCTCGCCACCAGCACGGCCACGTCCGGCCGCAACCCGCTCGCCGGCATCACGATATCGAAAAACTTCTCCGCGCCCAGGTCCGCCGCGAACCCCGTCTCGTTCACCACATATTCGGCCAGCCCCAGTGCCATCCGGATCGACGCCACGCTCGCCGTCCCATGCGCGATATTCGCAAACGGCCCCGCATGCACGAACGCCGGCGTCCCCTCGCTCGTCTGCACCAGGTTCGGATGAATCGCATCGGCCAGCAGCATCAGCAGGGATCCCGTCACCCCCAGCTCCGAGGCGCACACCATCCGCCCGCCACGCGTCGTGCCGATGACAATATTCCCAATCCGCTTCCGAAGATCGTCCAGCGATTCCGCCAGCGCCAAGATCGCCATCATCTCCGACGCCGCCGTAATCACAAACCCCGTCTCCCGCGGCGCCCCGTTCACCCGCCCGCCCAGCCCCGTGATGATGTTGCGCAACCCCCGGTCGTTCACGTCCACCGCCCGCGGCCAGTCGATCGATTGCGGGTCCAGGTCCAGCGGATTGCCGTGATAAATCGACGCATCAATCAACGCCGCCAGCGTATTCTGCGCCGCCGCAACCGCGTGAAAATCGCCCGTGAAATGCACGTTGATCCGGTCGTGCGGCAACACCTGCGAACGGCCCCCGCCCGTCGCCCCGCCCTTCATCCCGAACACCGGCCCCAGCGATGGCTGCCGCACCGTCGCCACCGCGCGCTGCCCCAGCCGGCACAGCGCCTGCGCCAGCCCGATCGTCGTCACCGTCTTCCCCTCGCCGTGAACGGTGGGCGTCACCGCCGTCACCAGCACCAGCTTCCCCCGCCGCGCCGGCAATTTCGCCAGCAGCTCCAGCCGCACCTTCGCCATGTGCGCGCCGTAGGGATGCAAGAACTCCGCCGGCACGCCCAGCGCCGCGGCCACTTCCGAAATCGGTTTCATTACTTACTACGCTGACACAGGCGGCAGGATCTCCACCACATCGGCCAGCAAACGCCCATCGTCGTGTCGCAACTGGTTACACCGCCCATATAGCACCTGCCCTGGCACAGCGCCCAGATACTCTGTCAAATACGCCGTCGCGCCGATGGCGAAGAACCCGCCCGGATGACTCGTAAACGGAATCGCATTCTCCACCAGCACCGCGCCCAGCGGCAGCTCCGCCCGTTCGATCTGCCCCCGCGGCCCCGCCGCAAACCCATCGAGCGCAATCCGGATTGCCCCGAACTCCACCGCCGCCCCCGTATCACCACGCCGCAAAATCGACACCCGATGCAGAAACCCATCGGCCAGCGTCATCTCGTGCGCCTCCAGCGTAATCGCGCTCCCATGATGCGCCCCCAGCCTCGACGTCATGTCCCCGTCGTGCACCAGCAGCCCGCGTTCCGGCGCCGGCAACGTCTCAGCGCTCACAAACGAAACAAGCGCGTGTGCCGGATAGAATCGGCGCAGGGGAGCAAGCAGATCGGTTTCTGGCATTGGGGGAAGTGAATTCCTAGCATCGCATGCCTTTGGCCGGCCATCGGATCGCCAAACCCCGGCTCGGACTACAGAAGTTCGGCCAATCTACCGATCTCTCCGGAAGAGTCCGCGTCCGCTACAGACGGCCTCTCCAAAGAAGGTAGGAATGACCAACCAACTGCAATGGACGCTCTCACTGGTGCTGATCGCCACCGGGCATCAACTAGCCGCCGCCAGTTTCGACTGTGCGAAGGCGCGATCTCCTCTCGAAAAGGGTATTTGCGCGAATCCCGTTCTTAGCAAGGCGGATGAGGATCTCAACGTCGCCTGGAAGTCCACGGTGAAGACCTTTCCGGTTCCCGAGTTCCTCCGCACTTCGCAACGGTTCTGGCTGA
The DNA here is from genome assembly GCA_945860645.1 of Candidatus Sulfopaludibacter sp. SbA3. Taxonomy (GTDB): domain Bacteria; phylum Acidobacteriota; class Terriglobia; order Bryobacterales; family Bryobacteraceae. The sequence continues at coordinate 1,957 of CAMATG010000296.1, forward strand.
AGCAAACAGCCTGGTGCGCCAAAGAAAAGCCAGATGTCTGCGTCAATGCCTTTCGCGATCGAACAGCGTTCCTTAGGAAGCTGGCCGACGCGAAGGTCTACACAAACTACGGCAAACAGTTCTCCGTGGAGTCCGCGACCATCGTCCTCTTCGACGGGGATTCGTCTATCTGGTTGTACGGAAACTACATGCCCGACATGAACCACCCGGAACCGCCCCCGGATGGCTTTCTCCTGGACGAAGTCTCTCGCCTCGTGAAGAAGGGAAAGAAGTCGCTCATTGAGGACCGAGACTACGAAGTCGAGGTAACCGCCGATCGGGTCCTGTTCGGCACCGATGGCAACGGACTCATGGTCCATCCCCGCCAGCCTCAGCTAGATGGCCCATATCAGCGCGTCCGCTGATCAAAAACAGTAAATTCTGCCTGGGGGCGAAACCCGGTCACGGCCCGGCGAAAAAAAGTTTCTCCCCTGCAATCAACAACTTGAAAACCTGGCCCCCCAAAAAGTTTGGTGCCCACCCGGTAGAATGGAAGTAGAAGGCCTTCCGCCGTGCGACCCGCTCGCACCCCGGAAGGCCTTTTCTATTTCCCAGCGAAAGGAATCGCCCCATGACCCGCGAACAGAAAGCCGTAATCGCCCGCCGCAATGGCGCCAAATCGAAAGGGCCTGTCACGCCCGAAGGCAAATTACGTTCCAGCCGGAACGCCCTCGTCACCGGCCGCCACGCCACCACCCTCAAATTCTTCGTGCCCCCGGCCGAAGCCATCGCCGACCGCCACGCCCGCCGCCGCTACTACCAGATCCTCGACGGCATGCTCGACAGCTTCCGCCCCGAAAACGAGCACGAAGCCTTCCTCGTCCGCGAAATGGCTCACATCCGCTGGCACCTTGAACCGCTCTGCCTGCGCCGCTTCCAGCTCTCCGAAATGGAGTACAAACGCGTCTGCATCGACAAGGATCGCGCCGGCGAAAGCGTCATCGACATGTCGCTCTACAAACGCATCGACACGCTCACCCGTCGCGAATCGCACCTGCTCAACATGCTGCTGAACGACAAAAAACTGCGGCGCACCGCCGCTTGAGCCACAACAAAAACCCGGCGGCCGTGCGCCCACAACGCTCACGGCCGCCGCGCAAACACCGCCAAACTGCTCGCCACCGCCCGTGCCGTCCCGCTCTTCGGCCCCTGCACCATCGCCCCATCCACCACTAGCGTCGTCGATCCTCCCCCGTCCAGATTCACCGCGTCCCACACCCCGAAGTCCCGCGCCAACACCGCCGCCACCGCCCTCACCGTCGATCGTTCCACCGTAGCGATCACCACTTTCCGCCGGTCCTCCGTCAGCCCGATCAGCGTCCGCGACGTCGCCACGTCGTACCACGAACTCCCGTTCCCATACTTCCCCTCCGGCGTCAACAATCCCTGCGGATGCGCCGCGTCCCGGTACACCGGAATCGTCACCTTCCCCGCCGTCACCACCTGCGCCGACCCCGCCACCACCGTCCACAATCGCCCCGCATACCCCGGCCCCACCAACGTCGCCTCGTTCGTCGCCGACACATGCACCCCCGGGGCATCTGTCACCAGCGCATACGATTGCCGAGGCTTTTCAAAATCCGAAAAACGCCGCCCCTCCGCCGCCGCTAGGCCGATCAAAAACGACTCCACCTCCGCCGACGGAAACGGCTCGAAAAAGTGCGCGTTCACGCACACCTGCGCCGCCAGCTCCCGGCAGAAATCGACGGTCGTCCGCCGCACCGTCTCCCGCCCGCCCCCCGGCTGCGTCAGTTGAAACCGGAGCCCCGGCGCGTCCAGGTGAATCTCCACCACGTGCAGCCCCGCCTCCGCCCGGTGCGTGTGCCGCACCCCCAAAAACGGATACGTGGACACATCCGCCCCGGCCACCGCCAAGCCCAATAACACCCACACCCAAATAGCCATGAAACCCATCCTAGCGCCCGTGTGACCGCAATCACCGACACCGTTCTCCAAACCCCGCACAATCAAACCATGACACACGCGGAACCCAAACCACTCCCCCGCGAACATGGCGCCTGGGGCCTGCTCTTGCAACCCTTCTTCGCCGGCGCCGTCCTCGCCCGCGAATGGAACTGGCTCCTCCTCCCCGCCCTCGGCCTGGTCCTGTTCGGCTTCCTCCTCCGCGAACCGTTGATCGTCCTCGCCCGCCAGCGCTTCGTCTGGCGCGCCTACAATCCCCAATCCACCGTCGCCCTCCGCTGGCTCCTCGCCGAAGCCGCCGGAGCCACGCTCTGCCTCGCCCTCCTCATCGCCCAACGCCCGCTCGCCACCGTCGCCGCCCTCACTAGCGCCGCCGCATTGCTCACACTCCTCGCCGTCTGGCTCACCATCAAAAACAAGCAACGCTCCATCTGGCTCCAACTCCTCAGCGCCGCCGGCCTCGGCACCACGGCGCTCCTTGCCATCCTCGCCTCCTCCGGCGCCATCCCCGCCTGGGCCTGGCCGCTATGGGCCGTCCTCACCCTCCACGGCGCCTCCTCCATCCTCACCGTCCACACACGCCTCGCGCTCAAGCGCACGCCCGGAACGCAGCCCCCGCTCACCGCCTACGCGACGCCAGCTCTCTCAATAGCCCTCGCCTTCGTCGCCCCCGCGCCCATGCTCTTCTCCGCCGCCGCCAACGTCTGGGAACTGCTCCGCCTCCGCAATCCCCAGTCGCTACAGGAACCCCTCAAACACGTCGGCCTCCGCGCCCTCGCCGTCTCCATCACGCACTCTCTTCTAGCCGTCGCCGCCTTCTGGAATCGCTAACGCACCCAGCCCGTTCGGCCGTACTATCGGGAAGCGCCCGAGACTTCGGTAATGAAACTGGAGATCAATCGCTGGATCTCCGCCGGCGGCAGACCATACCGCGCGTTGCTGTCCGGCAACCCCAGATTCCCGCTGATCACGAAGGCGCGCAGTCCCGCCTGTGCCAGCCGCTTCGCCTGTGCGATGCTGAGCCCCCCGACCACCTGTACAGGAACCGCCTTGCCGATCCTCTCGTGTACGGCGCGAGCCACATCGCCCAGGTAGTCATCCGCAATCAGCTTCGGGTTCACGCGCCGCGCGTCCGATTGCAGGTGGATGCCAACGGCGTCGACACCGGCCTCCACCATCCGCAGCGCCACCTCCCCCGCCACCTTCGCCGGGCCCTGCTGCGGCACCATGATGTCGGCAAAAACCAACCGCGGCAACTCGCCGCCCGCGCGCCGGAACTCATCCCGCACCGCGCAGATCGACTTCGCCGTATCCACCCCGGCCATCGCCAGAAAATCCAGAATATTCCCACCACCGGCGAACACGCTGCGCGCCTCGCCCCCGCCGCCGTCCATGCTCTTCATATCGGCCAACAGCAAAGCGCCCGGAAACCGTTTGCGGAACGCGGGCACCACATTCGCCACGCCCTGCGTCTTCAGCAAAGGCGTACCCATCTCGATAATATCGACCCCGCCCAACACACCCGCATTGGCCACGGCGAGTCCGAGGTCCAACGTCCCCACGTCGACCGAGATCTGAAACGACGGACGCGTCTTCAACCGGTCCACAGCCCGATCGGAACTGACGTGTCCCGATTTCGCCGGCGCCGACTGGCCCCACGCCAACGCGCTCCCAGCGGCGGCCACCAACGCCCGCCGGTTCATCTGCTCGCCCACCTTCAATTTCGTTTCATTGTCCATAGCGTGGTTCTTCCCTGGTGCACTCTACCAGCCATGCGGAAGGAGAAGCAACGGGACAGGATTCAACACATCGCACTGGATGAGTGCCGCGATCCGAGGAGTATGTTCAATTGTCCAGCGCCGGGGGTGTAGGATAAGGCAATCGTGATCGAACAGCCAAGTTACTCCATCGATGTACTACAAATTACCGACCGGCTCTTCTCCGCAGAGCTGGAAGACGATCCGTGGGTCCTCTACCATGCAACCTCATCGCTGGCGGAACCACAAATCGATTCGATCGGGTTCGCCGGTACGCCTTTCTCTATTGGTCTCGATCCCATCACGCGGCTCGTTAACATCTATCGCCGCATCAACTGGTGCGGGATTCACTCGGACGGATACGGCGCGCTTACGGCCTTCGCACTGACGCGGTCAACGTACCCTCACTGCCACACCTGGTTTCGCGAAGCCAGTATGAGATCACTCATCTACGCGCAAAAAAGCTTCGCGGGCGGAGAGGTCGCGATGTCGTTCCGTCAGGCATATGAAGATCTTCAACATTTCATCAGTTCATCTGAGATCCAAGCCGGTCATCTGGAACGGCAGATCAATGAATGCAGTTCCTTGGTGCGGAGAGACGGTGCGCCCTCAAGAGTGATTCGCGTCAACATCGAACTGCTTACAGCCGAATTCCAATCGCTCCATCCCGTCTACGAGTTACTTCGCGTCCTCGTCCAGGACTACAAGTACGGCGTCGTCTACGCTGTGAAGTTACGGCCGGAAGACGCGGTAGTTCTGTCTGCACATGGTGGAAATGGAATTCTCTGCACCGGCACACTTCCCCCGGATCGCATCGCCGGAAAAGCAATACTGCATCTCGACGACCAACCGGCGCCGTGGAAGACCGATTCGATTGAAAAACTCCTCGCTTGGAGCACCAGCGAACTCTACCGTAGCATCGCCGCCAACGCCCGGAAGGGGAACGTGGACGTCGCGCCAGCTAGGGCAAGCAGGAAAACTCCGGACTGGCTGGGCGAAGACATCTCCCTCCAAATCGCAAGACAGTACGGCACCCCCAGCATTCTGCAGATGCTAGACTCCGGAAACATTATCTACAACGAATGGTGAATCCTCCCTACCGCTTCCGCCCCATCTCCTCCGCCGAAATCACCGGCGCCGTCATCGTGATAAACAACCCCAACACCGTCACAATCGCCGCCACCCAAAACGTCCGCTGCAACGCCAGCGCAAACGGCGCCCGCCCCACCTGCCAGTTCAAAAACGCCCCCATCGCACCCACCCCAATACTTCCGCCCATCGACCGCGAAAACTGAATCATCGACGTCGCCGCCCCCATATTCTGCCGGTCCACCGTCGTCTGCACCGCAATCAATAACGCCGGCACCGTGAAACCAAAACCCGCCCCCATCACCAACATACTGCCCAATAAAAACGTCCGCGGACTCCCCGCCTCCAACAGCACCAACATCCCGCTCCCCACAATCACCGCGATCATCCCGCCTATCGCCGGCGGCCGGTACCCCGTCTGCAACATCATCTTGGCGCAGATCGCGCTCGAGATCACCCAGCTCAACAACAACGGCGTCAACGCCGCCCCCGCCTCCGTCGCCGACCCCTTCTGCACCTCCTGCACAAACAACGGCACATACGCCGTCACCCCGTTCAACAGCCACCCCACCACCAGCGAATGCAAAATCGAAACCGTGAATAACTTCCAATGAAATAGCCCGATCGGAATGATCGGATCCGGACTGGCTTTCTCAATCCGATACGCCACATACGCCAACCCCACCGCCAGCGCCAACAACCCCGCCCCCTGCGGACTCACCACATCCACCAACGCCAGCAACAACACAATCGCCGACGCCGACACCGCAATCGCCCCCGGGTAATCA
>CAMATG010000297.1 GCA_945860645.1 Candidatus Sulfopaludibacter sp. SbA3
TGCCAGGAACTGCGGAGGAGGATGCGGGGCGGGCGGGTGGCGGCAGATAAAGGGAGGGCGGCCAGGAGTTGGCGGCGAGAGAGGCGCATGGAGGTATTGTATGGGGTTTTGGCCCCGTGTACTGGCGGCTAACGCAGTACTTTATATGAGACTTCTTGCTCTTTTTTGCATGCTGCCGGCGATTTTGTTTGGTGGCACGGTGTACACGTGGACCGATATGGGGACCTACGGGGGTGCGAGCACGACCGCGAATGGGTTGAATAACAAGGGGGAGGTGGTTGGCGGCTACTTCGTTAGCGGTGGCTTTCATGCGTGGCGATATGGCGGCGGGGTGTTTACAGATCTGGGGACCATGGGCGGAGTGATCAGTGAGGCGAACGCGATTAACGATAGCGGGCAGATTACGGGCCGGTCTCAGATTGCGAATGGGAATGAGGTAGCGTTTCTGTATCAGGGAGGCCTGTTCACGAACATCGGGTCGCTGGGGGGGCCGAGCACGATCGGACAGGGAATCAACGAAAATGGATGGGTGACGGGGTATGCGGATACGGCGAGCAGTGGGGCCTACCAGACATTTTTGTATGACGGAGCGAGTTTTGTGTCGCTGGGCACGCTCGGCGGAGGCGGGAGCCAAGGGTTCGATGTGAATGCGAGCGGGCAGGTAACCGGGGGGTCCTATACAACGGGTGGCCAATTCCATGCTTTCCTATGGGACGGCGTGACGATGGTGGACCTGGGGACAATGGGCGGCACGTATAGTTTTGGCCGGGCGATTAACGATGCCGGTCAGATTGCGGGTTACTTGATCGATAGCTCCAACAACTTCCGGGGGTTTCTCTATACTCCCGGGGTGGGAATGGCCGATGTAGGGTCGCTGGGCGGGCCCTTCACGTTTGCGCGCGGGATCAATTCGGCCGGGTGGGTGACGGGAAATTCGACGAACGCGAGCTTTCAGAACCGGGCGTTTGTATACGACGGAGCGACGATGCGGGATCTCAATCTGTTATCGTTCGTCACGCCGTTACCGACGGTGCTGACTGTTTCCCATGGGATCAATGACGTGGGCCAGATTATCGCCAACGGAGTGGATGGAAGGGCTTTCCTGCTGACGCCGGTGGGCGGGGGCGAGGTGCCGGAACCGGGGACGTGGGCACTGATGGCGATTGGGCTGGTGGGGATCGGGTGGCGATATCGGGTACGCTGAGAGGCGGAAGCCTCCATGTTGAATCGACGCCAATTTCTTTCTGCCTCCGCGCTTGCGGCGGCTCCGGCCAAGCGCCGGAATGTGATCTTCATTTTGAGTGACGATCACCGTTACGACGCGATGGGATTTCTGAAGGCGCAGCCGTGGTTGCGGACGCCGCAGATGGACCGGATGGCGAGCGAGGGCGTGCACTTCAAGAACGCCTTTGTGACGACGGCGCTATGCAGCCCGAGCCGGGCTTCGGTGTTGACGGGCGTGTACGCGCACCGGCATCGGATTGTGGACAACAACACCCCGATTCCGGCGGGGACGACGTTCTTCCCGACGTATTTGCAGAAGGCGGGGTACAAGACGGGGTTCTTCGGAAAGTGGCATATGGGCGCGGAGACGGATGCGCCGAAGCCGGGGTTCGACCAGTGGGTGAGTTTCCGCGGGCAGGGGACGTATCTGCCGAGTCCGAGCGGGTTGAACGTGAATGGGAAAAAGGTGCCGCAGAAGGGGTACATCACCGATGAGCTGACCGATTATGCGGTGGAGTGGATGCGGACTCTACCGAAGAATCAGCCGTATTTCCTGTATCTTTCGCACAAGGCGGTGCATGCGGAGTTTCAGCCGGCCAAGCGGCATGAGGGCATGTACAAAGACGCCAAGTTCGTCTATCCCCCGACGATGGCAGCGGATGGGGAGATGGCGCAGAATCGGCCGACGTGGGTGAAGAATCAACGGAATTCGTGGCACGGGGTGGATTATCCGTATCATTCGACGCTGGATATTGCGGACTACTTCAAGCGCTACGCGGAGACGCTGATGGCGGTGGATGAGAGTATCGGGCGGGTGTTCGATGCGCTGAAGGCGCGCGGGGAACTGGACTCGACGCTGGTAATTTACATGGGCGATAACGGGTTCGCTTTCGGGGAGCATGGCCTCATCGACAAACGAACGGCGTATGAGGAGTCGATGCGGGTGCCGCTGTTGGCGCGATGTCCGGACCTGTTTGGGGGTGGGAAGACGGTGAAGGAGGTGGTGGCGGGGATCGACATTATGCCGACGGTGCTGGCAACGGCGGGTGCGGCGGTGCCGAAGGGGTTGGACGGGATGAACTGGCTGCCGCTGGTGCAAGGGCAGGCGGCGCCGTGGCGGAAGGAGTTGTTGTACGAGTACTACTGGGAGCGGAATTTCCCGCAGACGCCGACGATGCATTCGTTGCGCGGGGAGCGGTACAAGTTCATCCGGTACCAGGGGATTTGGGATACCGATGAGTTGTACGACCTGCAGGAGGACCCGTTGGAGAGCCGGAATCTGATTGCGGATCCGCGGGTGGCGGGCGTGGTGAAGGAGATGCGGGAGCGGTTGTTTGATCTGCTGGAGAAGACCGATGGGATGAACATTCCGCTGCAGCGGGACCGGGGTGGAGTGAACAACAAACGCAATGAGGGGAAGGGGAAAGCCGCGGATTTTCCGGCGGAGATTTATAAATTCCCCGGCGGGCCGGCGCGGCATAACTAAGGCCATCTTTGCCGCGGATACCGTCTGGTATACTCGTCGCTGCGATGGGCAGGTCCCTGTTGAACTGCGTGCGCTTGGGTTGGTTTCGGGATTGGTTTATGGACGGAGTCGATTGCATTGCCGCGCTGAAAGCATTGGGGGAAGAAACGCGTTTGCGCATCTTGCGACTACTGTTTGATGACCAGTTGAGCGTGAACCAGATTTCCGAAAAACTGCAGGTTTCGCAATACAACGTGTCGAAGCATCTGCGGATTATGCGAGAAGCGGGGCTGCTCCAAACGGAGAAGAACGCGCAGCAGCGGCTGTACACGGTGGCGCAGCACCTGAAATCGCAGGTGGCGGCGAACTCGAGTACCTTGGACCTGGGGTGCTGCACGTTCCGGTTGGACAAGCTGTCGGAGTAGGCTGGATGGCCATACTATAATGTGCCAATGTGGGCATATACGCAGATTGTTAGGGCGGAACCCGGCGTGTGTCGCCCACGATGCCCGATTCCCTGCCGTGGAGGCACCTTGTTTCAGAGCGGATTTTTGCGGGCTATTGCAATTTGTTTCCTGACCCTGGCCGCGGTACCGGCACCGGCCCAGATGGTTCGCGGGGCGATTCTGGGTATGGTGAGCGGCGGAAACGGGCCGCTTGTGGGGGCGGTGGTTACGGTGGTGGAGACGGAGACGAACAGGGAGCGGAGCGCGAGCAGTGACCGGACCGGGGAGTTCCAGGTGGCACAGTTGGCAGCCGGGGTGTACCGGGTGGATGTGTCGGCGAGCGGGTATCGGAAGGCGTCGCGGACGGTGGTATTGCTGGTGAATCAGGAGATCCACATCGACTTTCCGCTGACGGGCGCGGAGGCGGGAGAGCGGATAGAGGTCAAAGGGGAGGCGGGGCTGTTGCAAACCGAATCGTCCGCGTTGCGGACGGCGGTGGAGAACCGGGAGATTCGCATTTTGCCATTGGATGGGCGGAATTTCTACGAGCTGACGCTGTTGGCGCCGGGGGCGGCACCGGTGGTGGAGGGAGCGGCGGGCGGCGCGCGAGGGGACTTTAGCTTTCACGTGAACGGCGCGCGGGAGGACTCCAACAGTTTCCTGCTGGACGGCGTATTCAATGGCGACCCGAAGTTGAATGGATTCGCGATTGCGCCGCCGGTGGACGCGGTGCGGGAGTATGAGGTTCTGACGAGCGGGTATGACGCATCGTTTGGGCGGAACACGGGCGGGCAGGTGAATGTGGTGGTGAAGTCGGGGACGAATCAGGTGCACGGCACGGCGTTCGCGTTTCTGCGGAACGCGGTGCTAGACGGGACGAACTACTTTGCGCCGAAGGACGCGTCGCCGAAGAACATCCGGAACCAGTTTGGCGGTTCGGTGGGCGGGGCTTTGCGGAAGGACCGCACGTTCTACTTTACGGACTACGAGGGACGGCGGATCCGGGAGGGGATTACGCGAACGGCGAACGTGCCGACGGCGCTGGAGCGGGTGGGTGATTTTTCGCGGAGCGGGCGGCTGCTACCGATCGACGTCTTCACGCAGCAGCCGTTTCCGAATCTCGTAATTCCACGGAACCGGATGAGCCCGGTGGGGCTGGCGATTGCGGCTTTGTATCCGCTGCCAAACCGCGCAGAGGCGGGACAGAACTACGTGGCGTCGCCGGTCCAGAAGGACCGGGACGACCGGTTCGACGTGCGGCTGGACCACCGGTTGGGAACGGCGGCGGAATTGGGATTCCGGTACAGCTTTGGCGACCGCGATTTCTATGAACCGTTTGCGGCCGGTAATGGCGCGGCGGCCGTGCCGGGGTATGGGAACAACATTCCGCGACGGGCGCAGAATGCGATGTTGAGCGAGACGCAGATATTGACTCCGCGACTGGTGAACGAAATGCGGCTGGGATTCAACCGGGTGAGCCTGGCGGTGAACCAGGAGAATCAGGGGAACAACTTGAACCGGGCGGTGGGATTGCCGGTGGTCTCAGCGCTGGCGCGCGACACGGGATTAACGCGGATTGGGGTGGCGGGATTTTCCACGTTGGGAGATGAGTTGAACAACCCGCAGGGGCAGGCGGCGACGAGTTACGAATGGAACGATAACGCGACGTGGGCGCGTGGGCGGCACCTGGTGCGGTTCGGCGCGGGAATCCGGCACCAGCGGACGGACGCGTTTGCCGATGTCCTTTCGCGGGGCCTGATTCAGTTCACGGGATTCACCGGGAATGCGCTGGCGGAGATGCTGCAGAGCCTGCCGAGTTATTCGACGGTGGCGCGAATGAACAATCCGCAGCGACTGCGAACGCAGAGTTACTGGATGTACGTGCAAGACGCGATGCGGGTGCGGCCGAACCTAACGTTGACGCTGGGCATGCGGTACGAATACCATGCGCCGCCGGTGGACCCGCAGGACCGGGCCGCGGTGTTCGACGTGGCGACGCGACGGCTGGAGCCGGTGGGGAAGAACGGTGTGCCGCGGGCCGGCTACCACCCTGACCGGAACAACGTGGCGCCGCGGGTAGGCCTGGCATGGACACCGGACGGCGGGCGGCGGTGGACGGTACGAACGGGGTATGGCGTGTACTATGAACAGGCGGCGCTGGCGCCGAGCCAGGGCCTGTTCTTCAGCCCGCCGTATTATCAATCGCAGTTCTTCATTCAATCGCAGCAGGCGCCGATTTTCCTGGAGAATCCGTTTCCGGCGAACTACCCGCTGTTCATCCCGAACTCGGCGTTCGCCTTTCAACGAGACCTGCGAACGCCGTACACGCAGCAGTGGAGTTTCGGCATTCAGCGGAAGGCGGGAGAAACGGGCGTAGTGGAGGTTTCCTACGTGGGAACGAAGGGGACCAAGTTGATTAACAACCGGGACATCAATCAGGCACGGCCAAGCACGCAGCAGCCGAATTTACGGCCGCTGCCGCAGTACTCCGACATCGACATATACGAGGCCCGGGGCAACTCGGCCTATCACGGGTTGCAGGCGAAGTATTCGCGGCGACTTTCCAAGGGGCTGTCGGCGCTGGCCGGATACACCTTCGCGAAATCGATTGACGACGCGTCGGCGTTCTTCTCAAGCACTGGCGATCCCAGTTTTCCGCAGGATAGCAACAATGTTCGCGGCGACCGAGGACTGTCGAGCTTTGACGTTCGGCAACGGCTGACGTTGAGCTACAGCTACGACGTGCCGGGCGGGAAGCATCCGCTGCTACGCGGGTGGCAGACGAGCGGCGTTTGGACGTTTCAAACCGGGCGTCCGTTCACGGTGACGCTGCTGCCCGGGGTGGACAATAGCAACACGGGAATTCCGAGCATCGGGTTCGGGGTGGTGAACCGTCCGAACCTAACCGGCGATCCGGGGACTGGCGGCGGCGTACCGGAGCGATGGTTCAACACCAGCGCGTTTGGGATGCCGGCGTTCGGGAGCTTTGGCAACGCGGGCCGGAACATTCTGGCCGGGCCAGGAGTAGCGACGGTGAATGTTTCGGCAATCAAGAACCTGGCCGTTGGAGAGATCGTGACCGCACAACTTCGCGCGGAGATATTCAACCTGTTCGACCGGGGAAATTTCGAGTTGCCGAACGCCTACTTCGGGTCGCCCAGTTTCGGGCGGGTACTGGCGGCGGGCGCGCCGCGGCGAGTGCAAATCGGCCTGAAGTTGATCTTCTGACACCGCGGACGGGCAGAGGCGGCGCACCCTCTTTACGGCCAGTGCGAGGGTTCGCCGCTTTCGAGTTCGAGCCAGTTGTTTTGCGGGAGCGCTTCGACGGGCAGGTTGTCGAGCCAGATGGAGAGTTGAAACGGGATGGTTTCCCCGGGCTGATAGCCGAGTGCTGAGAGCGGCACGGCGGCTTCGACAATACGACCGGTGGCGAAATCCGCCGGGGTTAGCGTGACTTCTTCGCGCTGGGTTTTGAGACGGATCTGGAGATGCGTCTGGGCGGGCATGGGGTCGAAGTCGCAACGCAGGTAGAACGTGTCGCCGCTGGTGCCGTAGTAGAACATGGCCAGGCCGCTGCGGCCGCCGTGCATGGCGCCTTGTTTCTGATCCACCTTGTACTCGCCGGCGCCCATCCACTCGAAGTACGAGGTGACCTCGCCGTCGATGACCGGCTGGATCTGCGAGGCGGGGCGGATGTTGTGCTCCGAACTGGAGATGCGGAGGATGGGGCGGCCGAGTTCTTCGGGCGCGGGTTGGCCTAGCAGGCGATAGACGTTGGAGAGATGATCCCGGAAGAGCTGATCGAACTCCGCACGGTTGGCCGATTCGTGGTGGGGGCCGTACCACCAGCACCAGTCGGAGCCCTCGGCGATCAGGATCTCTTCGAAGGCCATTTCGCGGTCCGCGGCTGGCGCGGCGGCGGCGTATTTGTCGTAGGCCTGGCGGGCCTTAAGGAGATGCTCCCAGGCGCGGTTGTCTTCGTCGAAACCGATCCAGACGTCGAAGTTGGCGCTGATCCAGGAGCCGGGGAAGATGCCGGTGAGCGGCTGGGGCGTATGGCGCTCGAGCGCCTCGCTGACGGTGAGAGCGTTGAGGCCGGGTGTGGATTCCAGACGCTGGTAGAGTTCGCGAAGGAACTCGCGGCCGCTTTCGGGGAAGTACTCCCAGGCGTTTTCGCCGTCGAGGATAACGGGGACCAGAGAGTCGCGGCCGGCGGCGTTTTCGACGATGCGGGAGATGAGATGATCGGCGGCTTCGGCGGGGCCCATCTTGGAGTAGGTGAAGCCGACGAGGTCGCTCAGATAGTGATCGCGGAATAGGCCGTGGAGTTCCTTGCCGTTCTGCTGCCAGAGGTAAGGACGATAGGTCTCGACGACACCGGCATCGCGACCGAGCGTACGGCTA
>CAMATG010000298.1 GCA_945860645.1 Candidatus Sulfopaludibacter sp. SbA3
ACGGTGACGGCTGAGACGCAGCTGCAATATACCCTGGAGCCATCGACCTGGCTGCTGGTGGCCGGGGGCCTGGGGCTGGTGGCGACGCGACTGCGCAGGCTGCGCTGACGGCGATGTATTAGAATGGGAATTCGCCCACGTTTTGCCGGGCGCGTAGCTCAGCTGGTTAGAGCGCCTGCTTCACACGCAGGAGGTCCGGGGTTCGAGTCCCTGCGCGCCCACCATTTTTCAACAACTTACAGACATCGATGGCCAATGTTAGTGTCATCTACTGTCAAAACCTCAGTTTACGAGCGAAATTCCACTTCCCAGCACCCGATCAGTCATCGTTTCAATCGATTGCCGACGCCGATCAATATCCGAATGCGTGTAGTGCATCGTCATCCGAACATCTCCGTGGCCCATCTGAGCCTGCCGGTCCGAAAGAGACACCCCAATCTGTTCCCCGCGCGTCGCGTGGGTATGCCTGAACACGTGCCAGCTTAGCCAAGGGATTCCAGGTTGTTCCCCGGCTGGCTTCAGCATCCTGCCGAGGAGATTTCTCTCACTGAGTGGGGTTCCGTTGCGGGTTGCGAAAACGAGATCGTCCGGCCCTGTAAAGGTGGACTCAGCCCGAATTGCCTCTAATGCGGCGATGACTGGCTTACTCAGCGGGACGTTCCGCCGCCGGGACTTGGCCTTTACAGATCCAAACTTGCCCCGGTAGTAGTTCTCCCGGACTGCCAACGAATGGGGAGCCAAGACTTCCGCCCCGGGTTTAGCGCAACAACGAACGGTCGAGTTTTGCAGGGAGCAAGTGTTTAACGGCCCCTAACGCCAACCGTGCGACCTCCGCCGTCCGTCCGCATCCCCCCAAGTGCAGCAATACCATTTCTCAGCGCCGTCGCGGTGTTTCCGTGCCAGCGTGATCCAGGGAAGGGCGTAAACCTGATCGTCACTACCGCGTCTCCGCCGGCATCGCCCGCCCAGCCATCCGCGAGTGTGATCAAATTGTCACTAAAATGTCAGGAAGGTGTATCAGCTCGCTTCCTATATTGGGAGAATACATGCTTCTATCACTTCGTAAATTGCTGTCGCTTGCCATTCTTTTCACTTCCCTCTCCTTCGCTCAGGTCGACCGCGCCACCCTCAGCGGAACAATCACTGATCCCTCCGACGCCCAAATCGCCGCCGCCACAGTAGCCGTCGAATCCGCCGCCACCGGCCTCCGCCGCGAAACCATCACCTCCGCCACCGGCGCCTACCAACTGCCCGCCCTCCCCCCCGGCACCTACACCATCTCCATCTCCAAAGCCGGTTTCAACACCGCCAGGTTCGACCGCGTCACCCTCACCGTCGGCCAGTCCCGCACCCTCGACGCCCAGCTCTCCCTCGGCGCTGTCGCCACCACCGTCGAAGTCTCTGCGGAAACCACCCCCCTCGATCAGAAATCCGCCGAAATCGGCACAGTCATCGGCGAACAGCAGATCAAAAACATCCCCCTCAATGGCCGCCACTGGGCCGCGCTCATGGCCCTCGCCCCCGGCGCCGTCAACGTCGGCGAAGGCAACCAAAACTCCATCCGCTTCTTCGGCCGCCCCCGCGATGACAACAATTGGACCTTCGACGGTGTCGACGCCACCGGCATCAAAGACCCCCGCCAGGAAGGCAACCTCCGCCTCGTCATCTCCACCGATTCCATCGCCGAATTCCGCGTCAACTCCCTCCCCTTCACCGCCGAAGGCGGCATCGGTGGCGGCGCCCAAATCAATCTCGTCTCAAAAACCGGCACCAACTCCTTCCACGGCTCCGCCTACGAATTCTTCCGCAACTCCGCCCTCGACGCCCGCCGCCCCTTCGATGGCCCCAACCCGCCCCCCTTCCGCCTCAACCAGTTCGGCGCCAACTTCGGCGGCCGGATCGTCAAGGACAAAACCTTCTTCTTCGCCAACTGGGAAAGCCTCTTCCAACGCCTCTCCATCTCCCGCGCCGATGGCCTCGTCCCGTCCGCCGCCTTCCGCCAGCGCACCCCCGCCGCCCTCCAAAGCCTCATCAATCTCTACCCCGTCGGCACCGGCCCCGGCGCCAATGCCAACGTTGATCGCCTCATCGCTGAAACCCCCGAAAAACGCAACGAACACTCCGGCATGATGCGCGTCGATCACCGCATCAACGACAAACACTCCCTCTTCTTCCGCTTCGCCATGACCGACGGCCTCATCAGCCAGATCCGCAACGGCCTCCTCGAAACCCGCGATTCCTACATCCGCCCCACCAACGCCACCACCCAGTGGCAGCAGCTCTGGAGCCCCACCGCCGTCAATGAAATCAAGCTCGGCTTCAACCGCTCCGCCCTCACCCGCAACGACGTCGGCCGCATCCCCGAAGGCGTCGCCATCCCCGGCTTCACCTCCACCCAGCCGACAACGTACATCATCGAAAAACCCAGCGCCTACTCCATCGTCGATAACTTCTCCTGGATCCGCGGCCGCCACACCATCAAGGCCGGCGGCGAAATCCGCCGCATCCACCTGAACGTCGGCAACGGCCCCGCCACCTCCGTCGCCTTCGCCAACCTCGACGCCTTCCTCCGCAACTCTCTCAATAGCGTCTCCATCGGCAGCCGCCTCGATACCGTCGGCGTCCGCCGCAACTTCCACGCCCTCTACCTCCAGGACGAAATCCGCTTCTCCTCCGCCCTCACCCTCAATATCGGCATCCGCTACGAACAATACACCGTCTCCAAAGATGTGGTCGGCCGCGGCCGCGTCTTCGACATCGTTCGCTGCCAGGACTTCTGCGCCCCCGGCACCCCTTGGTTCTTCGGCGATAACGACAACATCGCCCCCCGCCTCTCCCTCGCCTGGACCCCGAAATCCCTCGGTGGCAAAACCGTCATCCGCACCGGCTACGGTCGCTACTTCGGCCCCGGCCAGAATGACGACGTCACCGCCGCCATCGATAGCCTCCCCGAAAATCTCTCCCTCTCCGTTGCCGACGCGCCCACCCTCGCCTACCCGCCCGCCCCCTTCCTCACCCAGCTCCGCTCGCAAGGCCAAACGCCCCGCAGCGTCCAGCGCGATCGCAAAGAACCGGAGTCCCACATGTGGACCCTCTCCGTCCAGCGCGAACTCCCCGGCGCCCTCGTCGCACAGGTCGCCTACGTCGGCAACGTTGGCCGCAATCAGCTCACCCGTACCTACGTCAACACGCTCGACCCCGTCACCCGTCGGCGCCCCCTCGCCGCCTTCGGCCAGATCGATGAAAAACGCTTCGACGGCAATACCAGCTTCAACGGCCTCCAGTCCTCGCTCAACCGCGCTTTCTCCAAAGGCTTCCTCTTCCAGGCCCAATACATGTGGGGCCACGCTATCAGCGATAACGCCGGTTCCGGCGAAGGCGGCCAGATCCAGAACATCGCCTGCCGCGCCTGCGACCGTGGCGATGCCGATTACGATATCCGCCAAACCCTCACCCTCAACAGCGTCTACCAGCTTCCCTTCGCCCGCGCCAAGTGGTTCGGCGGCTGGGATCTGAGCGGCATCTACACCGCCCGCACCGGTACGCCTTTCACCGTCTCCATCGCCCGCACCGCCGCCACCGTGCCCAGCGGCCAAACCCAGAACCAGCGCGCCGATTACGTCGGCGGCGATGTCTACGCCTCCAACAAAGGCCCAGGCCTCTGGCTCAACCCCGCCGCCTTCGCCCTCCCCGCCAACGGCGTCTACGGTAACTCCGGCCGCAACCGCTTCCGTGGCCCCGGCCTCTGGCAGGCCGACATCGGCATATCCAAGAAGTTCCGCCTCACCGAATCCGCCAACCTCGACTTCCGCACCGAGATGTTCAATCTCTTCAACCGCGCGCAATACGGCAACCCCGTCAGCGCTCGCAACAACTCGACGTTCGGCACAATCCTCGCCACCGCCAACGATGGCGCCACCGGCACCGGCACCTCCCGCCAGCTCCAGTTCATGCTCCGCCTGAACTTCTGATATGATCCCGCTCCTCCTCACGCTCGGCCTGGCCGCGCAGTTCCAGGTCACCGGGCTCCGGGAAACCACGCCGGAGCCCCACCAAACCGACGATCCTGCCATCTGGCTCAACAAGAAGGACCCCGCCAAAAGCCTCATCTTTGGCACCGTAAAAATGGCCGCGCCCGATGGTGCCATCGCCGTCTATAACCTGCAAGGAGCCCGCCTCCAACGCATCCCCAACGTCGATCGGCCCAACAACATCGACGTCGCCTACGGCTTCCGCCTCGGCAATCGCACCATCGATATCGCCGTCGTCACCGAGCGCAACAAAAACCGCCTCCGCGTCTTCGAAATCGTCCCCGGCTTCGGCCTCAAGGACCTCGCCGCCCTCCCCGTCTTCGATCAGCCCATGGGCATCGGCCTCTACACCCGCAAGTCCGACAACGCCCTCTTCGCCGTCCTCAGCCGCAAAACCGGCCCCAGCGGCAGCTACCTCTTTCAGTATCAAATTGCCGCCGCCAATGGTGCCATCACCGCCACCAAAGTCCGCGCCTTCGGTACCTACAGCGGAACCAAGGAGATCGAAGCCGTCGCCATCGATCACGAGCGCGAGCACATCTACTACTCCGACGAAGGTGCCGGCATTCGCAAATACCACGCCAATCCAGCCCACCCAGAGGCATCGAAGGAGCTAGCCCTCTTCGCCACCACCGGCTGGACCGGCGACCGCGAAGGCATCGCCATCTACAAGGACTTCATCGTCGCCACCGACCAGCAGCACCCCGACTCCGAGTTCCATGTCTTCCACCGCGACACGCTGAAGGAAATCAGCAAATTCCGCATCGGTGCCGACACCACCGACGGCATTGAAATCTCCGCCAACGGCCTCTTCATCGCCATGAACGACAGCCGCCACAACTTCATCCTGGCCAATCTCGTCCTGAAAAAATAGCGCCCCGCCATGGATAGACTTTGCAATCTCCTTTGCCGGTGAGAACCGAGATCTCGGGCGCGAGATTGCGCGGCAGCTTGGGATTTTGGATGCTCACGTTTTCTTTGGCGAGGAATTTGAGGCTAATTTTCTTGGCCGTTTATGGTCTGATCAGTTCGAAGCAATTTTCGGATGCAATTCTCGCGTGCAAGTTGGGCTGGTCACGCCGTACCGCAGAGCCGACACAGGATCTCTACTCCCAGAAACCCGACAAACCCGACAAACGGCATCTAAGCTATTGATTCCAGATACCAAACTGATGTCGGGTTGTGTCCTTTTCCCGACAAAGAACCCGACAAATCGGCCCAGAAAACCCGACATTTGAGGGTCGCGACCGTTCCGCTGCGGCTCCGGGGTAACGATCAGCCGCGTTGGAGTCCGGGCATGTGCACGGGCAGGCGTGCATGTCACAAACGCCACCTGAGCATGAAGGTTGAGTGCCGTGACCGCCTTCTTCACACGCAGGAGGTCCGGGGTTCGAGTCCCTGCGCGCCCACCATCTTTTATTCCCCTCACAAGATCGTCTCATCAGGCTGGTGCCCAGATTGCCCGGAAACGAGCGGGACTGCCAGGGCAGCGGCTCGGGCGTCCACCGCATCGGACAAAGCAGACGCCCAGGGCACACGGTCGGGATGGCTTGGTGCCAGCCAGACGCGCCATTCATGGGACATAAACATCCGGGCCGAAAGGATCGCGTGTTCCAGGTAAAACGGTCGCCCGTCCGGACCGCCATAGCGAATGTCGCCTGAGAGTGGCGCTCCCCGGTGTGCCAGCATCACCCGAATCTGGTGAAAACGGCCTGTCTGGAGCTGCACGAGGACGTGGCTTTCGTCTGGGACACCGGGCACGGGAGTGGCCAGCGCCACGTCCAGAAACGACGGCTTGCCGCCGGAACGAACCACCCGCGCGGAAGCCCCGTCGACCTTCAGATAGGCCTTGTGCGGCCCCACCAGTTGGCGGGCCTCCGTGCTGGGCAGCGCGACCTGAGCGACATACCACTTGTGCCAGCGGCGTTCGGCAATCTCCTGCGAATAGTGCGCTGCGGCCTCGGCGGAGCGGGCCACGAGCATGAGGCCACAGGACGGCGCGTCCAGACGGTGCACGAGCCGCAGGCCGGAGAAGCCCTGCGCCGCGAGGCGACGTACGAACGAGTCGGCTGCCGGATCGCGCGGGAGCTCACTGGCCAGGCCTGCGGGCTTCAGGGCGATGATCTCGTGCGGCGTGACGTGGAGGATATGGAGGGTCTGGTCGGCCCCGAATAGCTGCTCGCTGCGCATACCGGGATTCCGTTTGTGATTCAGCGCCGGCAATGGGGGAGTTGCACTGGCAGGGCGGAGAGGACGCTTCATGGCTGCTTCCCGAGCGAGGCGGCGCAGGCAGCGGTTGCCTGGGCTGGCAGTCGACAGTCCGGCTGTACCTGTTTTGTCGGGTGGTCGCCGCGATGTAGGGCGAGCCTCCAGCGAGACACGGTATCCGGAACTAAAGCGTGTTCTTTCAGTGACATGGCTCCCACCCCCAGTTTACCCGAAACCGGGCGCGGGCCCCCTGCGCACTTGGCCGGCGAGGTGGCGGTAAGCAATTCATGCGGCTCGGAGGTTGGTTTTGGACCAGTGGCCGCAGCAGCGCTTGTATTTTTGGCCGGAGTTGCAGGGGCAAAGAGCATTGCGGGGGGCTGCGGGTTTGGGGGCGAGGGTGACGGGCGGCGTGACGGGTGGTGTTACGGGCCGGAGTTCGGGGGCGGCCGGGAGGTCCCGTTTGGCGAGTTCGGTGAACAGGCGGCGTTCTTCGTCCTGAATTTGCGCGTGGAGTGCGGTTTCGCTAACGACGACCGCGGCGGGATCGACCTTTTCCCCTTGTTTGGCTGGTTTGGTGGCCGGTTCAGGGACCGGGTCGGCTTGTGTTCCGGTGGATTTGAGGCCGGAAAGGATGAGTTTCAGGTTGGGACCGGTGAGCGTGGCGACGCCGGGCAGGAGAAAACCCAGATGCGCCTGGAGGTAGCGGTTGGACTGGATGCGGCGAAGTTCTTCCAGATTGCGACGAATTCCGGCGTTGGTTTGATTGCGATAGCGGAGAGAGGCGGCGCGGGCGATTTCAGCGGCGAAGTAGCATTCGAGGGCTCCGTTGGGGTGGAGGTCGTTTTGCCAGCGCTCGACGTGAGTGGCGTATTGGGCCTGGTCTTCTGTGGTTACATCGTTGGCTGTGTGGTCGGCGAGGGTTCGCATGTGGGATTGTCCTTTCTCTGTGAATTTGGGGCTCCTTCGGAGATGCGGGTTTCGGCTACGGGGGGCGGGTTGCCGCGACGGAGGGCAAGCAGGGGGCGCAGGGCGGTGCAGAATTCGCGCGAGTTGCGGGGCTGGAGGTCGGCGCGGGCTTCGAGGACGAGGTCGCCAAGAAGGTTGAGGCGTTCTGCGCCGATGGTGAAGAGCCCGAGTTCGCGAAAGACAGTTTTGCCTGATGTGCGGGTTGACATGAGATCTCCTTCGGTCGGAGTTTTTCATGTTGGGTTGGTAAGAACGGATCCGGGCGCAGCCGAAATTGCCTGTAGAGTGTTGAAAACAGGAGTAAAAATTTATTTGCACCGAACGTGATC
>CAMATG010000299.1 GCA_945860645.1 Candidatus Sulfopaludibacter sp. SbA3
GCCACGTGGCGTCCCCGCCCCAAGGACCTCTCCGAAACCAAGGCCGTCTGGGCCCAGATCCTCCGCGAAGATCTCCTCATCCCCCAGCTCCTCCAAAAGGCCCAGGCCAGCTCCTCCCTCGTCGTCGACATTCTCATCACCGACCAGAACGGAATGGTCCTCACCGCCGCCAATCCAGCCCACGCCGGCGCCACCGCGCCCAATCTGCCCGACTACACCGAGTGGCAAAAACGACCGATTTCCAATCGCCTTTGGGAAATTTTTACCAGAAATCAGGACTACGTCATTCGCATCCCCTTGGCCGCCATCGGCGACGACCAGGAACTTTTTACCATCCGCATCACCACCTCCAACGCCCTCATGCACTCCGCCGTCCAGCCCGGCGTCCAGAACACCGCCTACATTTCCCTGCTCGCCATCGTCATTTCCATTCTTTACACGGTCATTTTTTCGAACCTCACCCTCCGCCCGCTCGCCCGCGTCGGCGAAACCATCGATAAAATCGCCGCCGGCGAGTTCTCCGCCGACCCCCTCCGCCCCACCCAGGAGTCCCAGGAGTTCGCCGACCTCCAATCCAAACTCGGCGTCCTCGGCCGCCAGGTCCGCGGCGCCCGCCAGGATGCCGATCAGCTCCGCGGCAAGATCGATCAGCTCTTGCAGCGCATGGAAGAGGTGGTGCTGCTGTTCGATGACGACGAGCGCCTCATCATGGCCGGCCGCCCCGCCGAACGCCTCTTCCAGATGCCGCGCCACGAACTGATCGGCCTCCACATCCAGGATCTGTTCCCGGACAAATCCCCCATCGGCTCGTCCATCCAAACCGCCGTCGAGTTCCACAAGCCTCTTACCGACATGCTCGTCCGCCACCGTACCCGCAGCGGCGACGAAGTGAATTTCCTGCTGAGTCTCGATTGGAATGCCGGCCAGATGCTGGTCACCCTCCGCGACTCGGAGTCGCGCAAGGCCCTCGCCAGCCATCTCGACCTCTCCTCGCGCCTGGCCTCCATCAGCCGGCTCACCGGCGGTGTGGCGCACGAAATCAAGAACCCGCTCAACGCCATCGCCATCAACCTGGAAGTGCTCCGCTCGCGCCTCGCCGGCGACAACGGCGAACTGAAGTCGGAAGTCGACGTGATCGCTCGGGAGATCTCGCGCCTCGACCGCGTCGTCAAAACGTTCCTCAACTTCACCCGTCCGGTGGAGGTGAAACTGACCACGCTCGACGCCGGCGAGACCCTGCGCGAGATCGGCCAGCTCGTCGAAGAACAAGCCACCCGCAACCAGGTGGACATGATGGTGTTCACCCCCACCGCGCCCGCCGTCGCCTGGGCCGATCCGGATCTGTTGAAACAGGCGCTGCTGAACATCGTTGTCAACGGCATCGAGGCCATGCCCAATGGCGGTCAGCTCTACCTCCGCCTGCTCTTGGCCGGCGACGAGGTCTCGCTTGAAATTGAAGACCGCGGGCCGGGCATTCCCGCCGAAGCACAGGAGAAGATTTTCCAGTTGTATTTCACAACAAAGACAAACGGCAGCGGCATCGGACTGGCCGTTGCCTATCAGGCGGTGCAGTTGATGGGCGGCATGCTCGCCATGCGCTCCCAGCCCGGTCACGGAACGATGTTCCGCATCGACCTGCCGGCCGTCGCCGTCGATCCGTTTGCTGTTACCAATGACGCCATTCCGGTCGGGGAGAAGGCATAATGCGGTTGACCTATTTGCTATCCACGTTGCTGCTGGTGACCAGTTGTGGCCCCTTCCGAACGGCGAAGGCGCCGTTGCCGCCGCCCACGCCGATGCCGGCGCGGATCCCCGACCAGATCACCAACACCGAACCGGCGCCGCCGCCTAAGAACCTGCCGCCGCCGCCGGTGATCGCCAACCATCCGGATGCGCGGCCGGCGCCAACGGCGCAGATGTCGATCCCGGCGACGCCCACCGCGCCCCCGCCCCGCCCCGTGAAGAAGAAGCAGACCAAGCGAGCCTCCGTGGCGCCGCCGCCGCCCCCGCCCGCCGCCAGCGCGGAAACCGTCGTGGAGCCATCCGCTCCTCCTGCCTACCGCCTGGGACAACTGCGCACACCGGAGCAGCGGGAGCAGCTTAAGAAACAGACGGAGGACCTGATCGGGGTCTGCAGCGCCGCGCTGTCGGCCGCCGAGGGCCGCCAGTTGACCGCGATGCAGTCCGAGATGGCAAACCGCGTCCGGGCGTTCTCCCAGCAGGCGAGAGAGACGCTGGAGACCGATCCGGGCGAAGCCCGCAACTTCGCCTCCAAGGGCAAGACCTTCGCCGAAGCCCTCCTCGCCGAACTCAAAAAATAGGATTTCCCCGGGAGCCTGGCTACCAGGAAAGTCCGGGATTTAGGTTTCCCCCGATGGCCCGCGGAACGCGAACGCCATCGCGGCCGCCCCCGGATTTCCCTGGGTACCGTGACACCAGGAAAGTCCGGGATTTAGGGTTTGTCCGAAAAAAAGCCCCGGAACCTGGGGGGTTCCGGGGCGAGATCACCACTGGAAAGAGTTAGAGGGACTTGGCGATGGCCGGGGAGGACTTCGCGGCAGTGGGCAAGGTGTAGACCTTGATCTCCACGCGGCGGTTCTGCATGCGGCCTTCGCGGGTCTTGTTGTCAGCCACCGGCTTCACACTGCCGACACCGAGCATCTGGATGCGGCGGAGCGGGACTTCGTGTTCCACCGAGAGATAGCGGGCAACGGTCATGGCGCGGCGCTGGCTGAGTTCCTGGTTGTAGCTGGCGTTGCCGACCGGATCGGCAAAGCCCTGCACTTCGACGACGAACTTCTTCTGGTCCTTGACGGTGGCGGCGAAGCTGTCGAGCTTCTCCTTCATGTCCTTGGTCAGGTCCGCCTTATTGAAGGCGAAGGTGATGCTTTCGGAACGGGACATCTGGTAGTTGTCCAGATTTTCGTACAGGTTATCGATGGATTTTCCGAAGGTGGTTTCGACTTCGCCGATGCGGGTCATGGACTTTTCGGCGAGCGCGTTGGCGCCATCGGCACGCTGGCCGGCGGCGACGGCTTTGCCATCGGCGGTCATGGCCATGGATTTGGCGAGCTTGGCTTCGCGTTCGGCTCCGTTGGCGACCTCGGTCGTTTGGGACAACTGCTTTTCGAGCGCGTCGACATCGGCTTCGGCCTGCGTGGCGCGCTTCTCGACGGCACCGACGCGATTCTCAACCGGCGCGATGGCCGCCCGGACGTGGCGCTTCGTCGCGCACCCCGTGGAAAACAACATGAGCCCCGCCGCCGCCGTGCTCATCAGAACCGCATTTTGCAAAATCATTTTTGAGTCGAACTCCTTTCGACTCTTTCATTGCAAACTGGGGGCCAAAAAGCTAACTACTTTAGAATGAGCAAACGGCGACGTATGTAACGGAGCGGTGTAGGGATTTTTGACAGGGTCGTACGGTAACCTGTCTGAAAGTTAGACAGACATCGTGGCCAGTTCGACGTGGCTGCGGTGGCCTTCGACGACGACGATGCCGGACTCGGTGACGTAGTAGCGCTTCTTGTCCTCTTCGAGGTCGTAGCCGATGGTGGTGCCTTCGGGGATACGGACGTTCTTATCGAGGATGGCGCGTTTGATCTTCGAGTGGCGGCCGATGTCGACGTTGTCGAACAGGATGGAATCTTCGACGTGGGCGCCGGTGTGAACGCGGACGCCGCGACCGAGGATGGACCCTTTGACGGTGCCGCCGGAGAGGATGGTGCCACCGGAGACGATGGAGTCGAGGGCGGTACCGCGGCGGCCTTCTTCGTCGAAGACGAACTTGGCGGGCGGGTCCTCGAAGCCGGCGGTGCGGAGCTTCCATTCGCGGTTGTAGAGATTCAGGGCCGGAGCGACGGCGCGGAGATCCATGTTGGCGTCGTAGTAGGCGTCGAGGGTACCGACGTCGCGCCAGTAGGCTTCCGAGTTCGGCGGGTCGCCGGGGATGCGATTGGTATTGAAGTCGTAGGCGAACATGTCGGCCTTCCCGATCAGGGAGGGCAGGATGTCGCGGCCGAAGTCGTGGGAGGAGTTTTCGTCGGCGGCGTCGGCGTAGAGTTCCCGGAGCAGGAGGCCGGTGGAGAAAATATAGTTGCCCATGGAGGCGAGGCACATCTCGGAATTGCCGGGCATGGTGGGCGGGTTGGCGGATTTCTCGTGGAAGCCGGTGATGCGGCCGTCGGGGCTGCACTCGATGACGCCGAACTCCTTGGCTTCCTCTTTGGGAACGGGGATGGCGGCGATGGTGATCTGGGCGCGCTTCTGTTCGTGGAACTCGATCATGTCGCGGATGTTCATGCGATAGATGTGATCGGCGCCGAAGATGCAGACCAGATGCGGGTCGGCCTGTTCGATCAGGTTGATGTTTTGATAGACGGCGTCGGCGGTGCCTCGGTACCAGGTTTCCCCGGCGGAGCGCATCTGGGCGGGAACGGGGATGATGAACTGATTCTTGAGAAGGCCACCAAAATCCCAGCCGGCGCGAATGTGCT
This sequence comes from Candidatus Sulfopaludibacter sp. SbA3, assembly GCA_945860645.1. Lineage (GTDB taxonomy): Bacteria > Acidobacteriota > Terriglobia > Bryobacterales > Bryobacteraceae. The sequence continues at coordinate 4,497 of CAMATG010000299.1, forward strand.
GGAGGAGCGATTGGCTTTTGAACTGGATGAGGACGTAGGTGGAATAAATGCCGGAATTGATGAGGTTGGAAAGGACGAAGTCAATCAGGCGATAACGGCCGCCGAAGGGAACGGCGGGCTTGGCGCGTTCTTTGGTAAGCGGGTAGAGACGAGTTCCCTTGCCGCCCGCAAGGACAAAGGCAAGTACGCGAAGTTGCATGTTGAACACTCCCGCCGGGCGGGTACAGAGCCCGGCTTTCATGCGCCCGGGTCGGGGGAACTACTGGCGAGAGCGGGCGCGCCCTCAAGGTACAGCAACACTACTTATACCTAAGTATGTGCCGAACGCAAGCGGGCGCGCCTGAATTTTCTGTTTCGATTTACTTCTGGTGGACGGTGATTTGCTGTTCGGGGGCGGCGAAACCGGCGCGGCTGAGCAGCTTGTTGGTATCGAAATAGACCTGCCAGTAGTTGTCCGTATGGGTGTAGGGGCGGACGGCGAGGACGGGTCCGAGCAAATTGAAGTCGAGGATTTCGACGTCGGGCGCGGGATTGGCGACGACGTTGGGAATGGTCAAGAGTTGTTGCTTGAGTTGGGCGATGGCGGCGTGGACGTCAGTTGCCCCGTTGAGTTGGGCGGTGCGATCGACGCGGCGGAAGGGGTTGGTGGAGTAGTTCTGGATGGTGTCGCCGAAGACCTTGTTGTTGCCGACGAAGGTGGAGACGTTATCGGGGCTGATGATGGTGGTGGCGAAGAGGCCGATCTCGTGGACGGTGCCGGTGATACCGCCGGCGGTGACGAAGTCGCCGACCTTGAACGGGCGGAGGATGACGAGGAAGACGCCGGCGGCGAAGTTGGCGAGCAGGCCGGCCCAGGCGGCGCCGATGGCGATGCCGGCGGCGGCGATGAGGGCGGCGAAGGTGGTGGTTTCGACACCGAAGTAGCCGAGGATGGCGACGACGAGAGCGATGTTGAGAGCGACGCCGATGGAGGCGATCAGCCATTGGATCAGGGTTTCCTCAATCTTCTGACGGCGGAGGGTGCGGCCGAGAATGTTGGTGGAGAGATGAATGAGCCAGCGGCCGATGACCCAGAGGGCGATAGCGCCGAGGACTTTCAGGCCGACGGCAGTGAGGATCGGAATGGAGGTGTCGAGAAGTTTTTGGAAATCCATGGAGATGAGAGTAAACAAAACGGGGGGAGAGTTGCATGATATTTTCATTGGGATGCGATATCTATCTGTTGCGCTGGGTGCGTGCCTGCTGACGGTGGGCGGATTGCGGCTGATGGGATGGGCTCCGCTGCCGGAGACGGTGAAGCTGGACAATGCGCGGGTGCGGGTGAAGGAGGTCGTGTATTTGCCGGGGGTTCCGCGGGACCGGTATACGCGGCCGACCGATCAGGTGATTGTGTGGCTGGACGACGCGAAGTATCAGCGCCTGGATTCGACGACGAAAGAGAAGACCGTGCGCGAGCGGAAGCGCGGGGAGATTTTGTGGCACAACAAGGGCGAGGATGCGCCGGTGTTGACGAATTTGGGCTCGGCTCCTTATCGGACGCTGACGATTGAGTTGAAGTAGATGAAAGCCGCGGTGATTGGCACGGGGATGATGGGTCCCGGGATTGCGATGACCTTGACGCTGGGTGGCGTTGAGGCGGTGATTCTGGGGCGGACCGATGAGAGCGCGCAGGCTGGGCTGGCGACGGCGCGGCGGCAGTTGGCTTTGTTGGCCGCGAATGGCTTGGCGACGGCGGAGCAGGTGGCGTTTTCCGAGGCACATTTGCGGGCTTCTTCGGCGTTTGAGGAGGAGGTTGCGGCGGCGGAGTTGGTGGTGGAATCGGGCCCGGAGAACCTGGCGTTTAAGCAGGAGTTGTTTGGGCGGATGGACGGGTTGACGGACGCGGTGTTGACGTCGAACACGTCGGGGTTGAGCATCACGGCGATCGCGGAGCGGTGCGCGCGGCCGGAGCGGGTGATGACGACGCACTTTTGGAATCCGCCGCATTTGATGCCGTTGGTGGAAGTGGTGATGGGGGCGCGGACTTCGCTGGCGCTGGCGGAGGGGGTTCGGGATTTATTGAAGGCGTGCGGGAAGGCTCCGGTGTTGGTGAAGAAAGATACGCCGGGGCAGTTGGGGAACCGGATGCACATGGCGTTGATTCGCGAGGCGGCGCACATTGTGAGCGAGGGGATTGCGAGTGTGGAGGACGTGGACCAGGCGGCAAGTATGAGCTTTGGGCTGCGGCTGCCGATGTATGGGGTTTTGGAGCACATGGACATTGTGGGGTTGGACATGTCGATGGGGATTTTGGAGTATGTGGCTTCGGATTTGTATAACGAGGTAGAGGCGCCGGCGCGGTATCGGGAGTTGGTTGGGGGCGGGGATTTGGGGGCGAAGACGGGGAAGGGGTTTTATGACTGGGGGGTGAAGAGCGCGGATGAGGCGCGGGCGAGGCGGGATGGGTTTGTGCTGCAGATGTTGCGGTGGCGGAAGGGAATTGGTTAGGTATTTTTGGACACACTTCGGGTGTCGCTGGTCGTTTTTTGGGTTACATCACGGGCTCCCCTTCGCCCTGTGGGCTTCGGGGAGCGAGCCGGTTGACCGGCGGCGGTGCCGGAATTTCCGGTTGTTGTGGCTGCACTTCGCTGGGCGTTTCGGGCTCGTCGTTTGTTTTCAATGACTCTTGGGAGGGTCCTTGACTGGCCGCGAATTTCTTGAGGCGCATGATGTCGCGTTCGAGGCGCGAGATCGTCGACTGGTGGCGGTTGATCCTTACTTCCAGGCGGTAGACGAGGGAGCCGGGTTTGCAGGCTTCGAGTTCGGCCTGGAGGACGCCGCCGGTGTTGGCGTGGAGTTCGGCTAATTCGGAACGTCGCACGAGCATGAGGCGGGCGAGTTCCCAGTGGGCGAAGGTGAGTTCGTCGACGCGGGTGGCGATGTATTCGTCTTCGGGCTTCCAGTATTTGTAGAAGCTCTCGCGAAGTTTCAGGAAGCCTTCCTGGCTTACCGAGGCTTTGAGGGTTTCTTCGTTGGCGAAGAGACCGTGGGT
>CAMATG010000300.1 GCA_945860645.1 Candidatus Sulfopaludibacter sp. SbA3
AGCAACTCTTCGCGGGCTTCCAGCGCCTTCACCGTTTCGATTTGCAGGATCACCATGCCGTTTTCGTTGCGGTGGGCGATCATCTGGGGGATCGTTTGCGGTTCGTAATTGGACTGCATCACCGTCAGGCCGAAACCGCGGATGCCGACCGGTGGGAATTTGCACCAGCTCACCGCTTGTTCCAGGAGTTCGGGGGATTCGACTCTGGGGAAGATTACCCCGTCGGAGCCGCAATCGAGCGCGCGGGCCACAAGGGCGTATTGCATGTCGGCCACGCGGGTGAACACCGTCAGACCGCAGAGGCTGGCGGTGCGGCAGATGTCCTGGATCGTTTCAATGCCGAAGCCGCCGTGCTCGCCGTCGAGGTAGACGTAATCGAAGCCGCCGGCTTTTAAGAGCCTTGCGATTTCGGGGTCACGGAGTTGCCCGTAGGAGGTTCCGAGGACGGTCTTTCCTTCGGCAAGAGCCTGCTTTACGGCGTTGGGGCGCATGGCGCCATTCTATCAGTCGAGGGTTAAGACTTGATGATCGGGGCAGGTGGGTTCAACGCATTCGTAGATGCGTTCGACGAGGTCCATGCCGTAGGTGGCCAGGAACGGGAGGATGCCGTACATGCGCTCCTGCAGGTGGCGGTGGGGGTAGATGGCGTTGTGGAGATACTCGGCGTCGGCGGTGGCTCGGGCGTCGCGGCGCATGGCTTCGCGCGCGGTCTTTTGCTCCATTTTGCCGATCTGGTAGAGCACCTTGGCGCTGCTTTTTTCGAAGACTTTATCGAGTCCGGGGTCGAAGCCTTTGACGGAGGCGGAGAGCTTTTTCAGTTCGGCTTCGATGGTGGCTCGGGAGGAGGCGAACTGGCCGGTGACGTTTTCCGGGACCAGCTGGCGCGCCATGCGTTCGCGGAGGGTGACGTCGGGGACGGCGATGTCCTTGAGTGCGAGTTGGTAGCGCTTGGCGATCTTGGCGACGCGGTGGCTGTAGAGCGTGAACGACGCGCGGTGGGAGACGACGGGCATGCGGCCCAATAAGGTTTGATAGAGCGGTTCGCTTTGGGCGAAGTAGGCCAGTTCCGCCGGGCCGCCGAGATAGGCGACGGTGGGCAGGAGGAAGTCCTGCATGACGGGGCGGAGAATGGCGTTGGGGCTGAGGAGTTCGGGCTTCGATTGGAGGTCGGCGAGGGTGCGATCGTTGAAGGTTTCGCCGGTGCGCTTGAGCGCGACGCGCTTGCCGTTTTCCAGGGTGAACAGGAGCGAGGCGTTCGATTCGAGATGGACCTGGCCGTGGTAGCCGGCGGCTTCCAGTTCCTGAGTTCGCTTTTGAACTTGGGCGACGAGGTCTTTGGAGAGGCTTAACGCGCGGCTCAAGAAGGGCGCGGCGATCTGGCGGATGGCTGGATCGAGGGGATCCAGGTAGATCATGTTGTAGGGCTTCAGGAGGGTCTCGACGAAGGTCCGGAAGCTGGTGGCGAAGGTGGCGCCGTCTTTGTAGGCCGATTCGGCGAGGGCCATGGCTTCGTCAGCATAAGGCATGCCGATCAGCGTCTGGCGTACCGCATCCAGCGGGATGTCGCGGAGGGGGATGTTGCCGACGGGGCCATTGGTGGGGTTGACGGATTTGGTGGTGTAGCTTTCGGGCTGGCCCGCGGCGTTGAAGGCCCAGGAGACGTTGATTTCAGCGAGGTCGTGATCTTCGGTGGCGAACCAGAAGACGGGGACGGCGCAGGTGCCGCGGTCCGAGAGAATTTTGGCGAGTTTGACGGCGGCGAGGGCCTTGAAGATTGTATACAACGGGCCGCCGAAGAGGCCGACTTGCTGGCCGGTGACGACGGCGACGGTGTTGGGGTTGGCGAGCTTATCGATGGAGGGGTTGTTGGGGTTGGACTGGCGCAGGGCGGCGACGATGGCGGCGCGGCGGTCGGCAGGGTAGACGATTTCCTTCGCGGCCGCGAGGTAGGAATCGGGATCGTAGGGGGCGTGATGGTAGAGGTGGGAGACGCGGTCGTAGTGATACAACAGGTCCGCGAACAGGCGAGAAGCGCCTGGGAGTTGGTCGTGCCGTATACAGTGTTGTTCCATCCGGGTCCGTCTAGTACAGGCTATCAGATGCCTGTTTCAAATCACGAGACGCAAGTATCTGTTAACGTCTAAAGTGATGATTGACGAAACCACATTTCGCCGGGTTGCCGATGTCGCGTTGGATTCGCTTTTCAAGGCGCTGACGCGGGCGGGCGAGTCCTTTGAATTTGAAGCCGATATGAACAACGGGGCGTTGACGGTGGAGTTCGACGAACCGCCGGGGAAATTTGTGGTGAGCCCGAATGCGCCGGTGCGGCAGATCTGGGTTTCGGCCCATTCGAAGAGCTTTAAGCTCGACTGGGACGAACCGGTGGGGGCGTTCACGCTGGGCGGGGTGACGCTATTGGAACTGATGGGGCAGCACATCAGCACGCAACTGGGCGAAGAGGTTGTGCTCTAGCATTCATGGCTGGAGTTTACATTTCCTGGCCGTTTTGCGCGCAGAAGTGCACGTATTGCAACTTTGCTTCCGGGGTGTTTCCGCGGGAGTTGGAGGGGACGTACGCGGCGCGGGTGGAGGCGGAGATTCGCGCGTTTGAGTGGCCGTTTGTGCCGGACACGGTTTATTTGGGCGGGGGGACGCCGAGCCAGATGGAGGTTCCGGTGTTGGCGGGGTTGTTGGGGGGCGTGCCGGGGCGGCCTTGGGCGGAAGCCACGATGGAGGCGGCGCCGGGGTCGTTTGACGCCGAGCGGATTGCCGTGTGGGTGGACTGCGGGATTAACCGGGTGAGTTTGGGTGTGCAGTCCTTCGTGGATTTGGAGTTGCGGCGGACGGGGCGGAAGCACACGGCGGCTACTGTTGCGGCCGATGTGTCGGCGTTGCGGGCGGGGGGGATTGACGATTTTAATATCGACTTGATTGCGGGGCTGGCGGGGCAGACGGTGGAATCGTTCGCGGCATCGTTGGAGGGGGCGTTGGCGCTGGATCCGCCACATGTTTCGGTATACATGCTGGAGGTGGACGAGGACAGCCGGTTGGGGCTGGAGATTTTGAATAACGGCGGGCGGTATGGGGCGCGGGACATTCCGGGGGATGACGCGATTGCTTCCATGTATGAGATGGCGGTGGCGCGGTTGGAGGCGGCGGGGGTGGCGCGGTATGAGATTTCGAATTTTGCGCGGGCGGGGCGGGAGTCGCGGCACAACTTGAAGTATTGGAAGTTGGAGCCGTATGTGGGGTTTGGCGCGGATGCGCATTCGTTCGCGGGGGGGCGGCGTTGGCAGAATGTGGAGTTGGCGGCGGAGTATGTTTCGGCGGAGTCGGTGAGGGGGTCGGAGAGTGCCGCGAATTCGTTGGAGGAGCGGTTTTTTGTGGGGTTGCGGTTGCGGGAAGGGGTTTCCTTTTCTGAGTCTGATCGGGTGGTGCATGGGGCGGCGTTGGAACGGTTTTTGGGGATGGGTCTATTGGAATGGGTGGGCGACCGGGTGCGATTGACGGATCGCGGTATTCTGCTTTCTAACGACGTTTTTCAGGAGTTTTTACTATGATCGATTTGCGCAGCGACACGGTGACTCGGCCTACGGCGGAGATGCGGCGGGCGATGGCGGAGGCTGTCGTTGGCGACGATGTGTATGGGGAGGACCCTACCATTAACCAGCTGGAGGAGCGGGCGGCGGCGTTGATGGGGAAAGAGGCCGCGCTGCTGGTGCCGACGGGGACGATGGGGAACACGATCGGCATTAAGGTGCACACCGAGCATGGGCAGGAGGTGATCTGCGAGTCGCGGGCGCACATTTTGAATTATGAGCTGTCGATGATGGCGTGGTTTACGGGGTGTTTGGCGCGGGCGGTGGTGGCGGAGACGGGGATTTTGAGTTGGTCTTCGATTTATGAGCAGATCAGGCCGTTGGGGCCGCATGCGGCGCCGACGGGGTTGATTGAAGTCGAAAACACGCACAATATGGCGGGGGGGACCGTTTACCCGTTGGACACGCTGCGGGAAATTTGCGAGGAGGCGCACAAGTTGGGCCTGCCGGTGCATATGGACGGGGCGCGGGTGTTTAACGCGGCGGCGGCGTTGGGGGTGCCGGTTTCGACGGTTGTGGCGCCGGTGGATACGGTGATGTTCTGTTTGTCGAAGGGGTTGGGGGCGCCGGTGGGTTCGATGCTGGCGGGGCCGAAGCGGTTGATTGATAAGGGGCGGCTGTTGCGGAAGCGGTTGGGGGGCGGGATGCGGCAGGCGGGGATTTTGGCGGCGGCTGGGTTGATTGGGCTGGAGAAGATGGCGGGGCGTTTGGGGGAGGATCACGAGAATTGTCAGTATTTGGCGCGGGAGTTGGCGGCGATTCCGGGAGTTAAGGTGGAACGGGCGCCGGAGACGAATATTTTGTTTTTTGATGTGAATGGGACGGGGTTGAGCGGGCCGGAGTTTAGTGCGCGGTTGAAGGAGCGGGGGGTGTTGATTAATTCGGCGTATGGGGTGGGGCGGTTGCGGCTGTTGACCCACTTTGATGTGGACCGGGCGGCGTGTGCGCGGGCGGTGGAGGCGGTGCGGGAGGTGGCGGCGGGGGGAAGATAGCGTTGAGCGGTTAGACCGCTTAGGCAAAGGTGGTGGGGTTAGCCATTACGTACGCGTAGAGGAGCTCAGTGAGATTGTCTGGATAGGTGAAGAATTCCTGATCCAGCGTTTCAAGCGCTTCTTCATCGTGTGAGGCGGCGGCTTGGAGAGCCCTTGTCAGAATGGCGGCGCACTGGGTGGCGCCGTTTGCGTTGAGGGCTATGGGCGCATAGGGCGCGGTTCCCTCGGCATCATTCGAGAGGTACTGCGCGAAGCCGCCGTTGTTCACTTCACCTTCCAAGACCCAGATGGCCGTGAAGACCTTCTGGGCTTCGGATTGCTGCTCAAAAGCGACTTTCCCCACGTCCGTCTTCGGACTCGTGGAAAGTGAGATCAGGAAGTTGTTCTTTTCTGCGAGGGTCATACCGAATTCAGTGGTTGGCGAATTTGATTTCGTCGTCGAGGGAGGAGAGGATGAGGAGTTCGCAGCCGGTGTCGGTGGTCAGGTATTCGTGGTCGGTGCCGGGGAGGGCCTTTTCGTAGTCGCCGGCGTGGATGTGGACCTTATCGCCCAGGCGCACGTCGCCGGCGAGGACCAGGCATTGCTCCATCTGCGTGTGATGGTGCGGGGGATACTTGGCGCCGGGTTCCAGACGCAACAGCGTCGTCGCCATGCGGGTTTCTTTTTCCAGGTGCAGGATCTTTGTCGTCACGCCGGGGTAGCCGGTTTCGCGCCACGTGCCGTCGCCCTTGCGCAGGACGTGGACGCCTTGTTCGGGTTCGCTGAAGCCTTTCGGTTTGGATTTCGTCGCGGTGGCGAGGAGGCGGTCCTTGATGTTGGGGCGGGGGGCGGGGATGGGGGTCGCGTCGACGAGGGCTTCGGCCAGGGCTTGGAACTTTTCGACTTCCGCGGTCGCGGCTGGGTCGCCGGCGGCCAGGAGGCGCTCGAAGTCGTCGCGCTCCGTGCCTTGCAGGGCGCCGATGGCGTAGAGGGCGGCCTGTTCGCTATGATCCGGCATGTTCGAGTTCCTCCCTTAATTTGAGCATGCCGAGGCGGATGCGGGTCTTGACGGTTCCTAATGGGACGCCGGTGCGGGAGGCGACTTCGGAGTGGCTGAGGCCTTCCCAGAAGGCGAGCGAGATCATTTGACGCTGCTCGTCGGGCAGGACACGCAGAGCATGACGGAGGCGTTGTTGCTGTTGGGCGGTGGCGAGGAGCGTTTCCGGGCCGTCGGCCGGGGAGACGTGTTCGAGACCTTCCGGCTGTTCGGGCGCGATGAGGCGGCGGCGGGCCTGGATGGAGCGCCAACGGTCCAGCGCACGGCTACGCGCCATCATACCGAGCCAACTGGCAACGGCGCAACGATCCGGGTTGTAACTGCCAGCCAGCCGCCAAACCTGTTGGAAGACGTCGAGGGTGATTTCGTCGGCTTCGTCGGGGTCGCGGAGGATACGCAGAGCTATCGCATGCACGTAGCGGTTCGCCTCATCGTAGAAATCGGAGAGGGCGCCCGAGTCACCTGTCGCGATTCGCATCACGAGCAGAAACCATCGATCGGAAGCGGGTGAGTCCCCCCTGATCGATGGTACGCGTGACGTACCCGCGCTGGATTCACTCATGCAAAATAAATCTAGTCCTTTAGCGTCTCCATGTAAGCTAGCATACTGTCCATGTCGGCGCGCTCGAATTTGTAGGCGGGCATCATGGAGCCGGGCGAGAACTTCTGGGGGTCGCCGAAGTGGCCTTCGAGCCAGGTGCGGTCGCGGCGCTTGGCGACGCCGTTGAGGGGCGGGCCGGATTTGCCGCCAGCCGAATTAATGGAATGGCAGACGCCGCAGTTGTTCTTCATGTAGAGCTGGGCGCCGCTCACGACGTTGATGGGCGTGGAGGCGATAGCAACGACACTTTCATCGTCGAGCTTGCGCATGAAGGTGGCCAGTTGGCGGAACTGCAGGTCCTTGAGACCGCGGTTGCCGGCGTTCTTCTGGAAGTGGGCGACGAGGGCGTCGCGCTCTTCGTGGACGGCGATGTCGGCCAGGTTCGGGCCGGCCTTCATATCGCCGGGGGTGACGCCGTGGCACTGCCAACACTGGCCCTGGCGGAAGCTGCCGACAGCGGCAACCTCTTCGGCCGTGAAGCTCTGGTAGGGCTCCTTATGCGGCGTGGAGCGCATGGCGGCGAAGGTGAGGCTGCCCCACCCGATGGCGGCAAAGAGAACAATCCCGAAGGCGAAGGTGCGCTGGCGGAGCTTGATGGCGGCGCCGCGATCGATAAACGGAGTCGCGAAGAGCAGGCCGACGGCCACGCCGGGGAGCACCATGGAGCCGATGATCTCCAGCGGCCCTTCGAAGAACTTCAGGAGCTGGAAGAGGAAGAGGAAGTACCATTCGGGGCGCGGGATGTAGGTGGTGTCGGTCGGGTCGGCGATCTTGCCGAGCGGGACACGGACCATGGTCGCGAGCGCGAACAGGATGGAGAACATGATGAAAATCGCCACGGTGTCCTTGAACACCTGGCCGGGGAAGAACTTCTTCTTCGGTTCGGTTTCGACGGGGGCCGGGGCGACGCCGTGCTTGCGCACGAGGAAGACGTGGAGGCCGATGAGCATCATCATCAATGGCGGGAGCAGCAGCACGTGGGCGCCGTAGAAACGGGCGAAGGTTTGGACGCCGATGTTGCCGTCCTCACTGCCCATGAGGCGGAGGATGTAGGGGCCGGCGATGGGGGCTTTGGCGGTGATCTGGGTGGTGACGACGGTGCCCCAGTAGGCGCGGTTGTCCCAGGGGAGCAGGTAGCCGGTGAGGCCGAAGCCGAGCGTCAGCAGCAGCAGAATGACGCCGAGCATCCAGGTGGCTTCGCGGGGCTTTTTGTAGGCGCCCCAGAGGAAGGTTTGCAGCAGGTGCATGCCGACGACGA
>CAMATG010000301.1 GCA_945860645.1 Candidatus Sulfopaludibacter sp. SbA3
CGCGCAGCTGGTGAGAGCGGCGATGGTGGCGAGGGCCTGGCGGCGGGTCTTCATGCTTTTTGCATCCGGTCGGAGATGAGAATGAGCGCGCCAAAGCCCAGGAAGATGACGGTCGAGATGGCGCTGACGACGGGGTTGGCGCCGCGGCGGGCCATGGCGTAGAGGACCATGGGGAGGGTTTCGGAATCGACGCCGGCGACCATGGCGGTGATGACGTAATCGTCAAAGCTGACGGTGAAGGCGAGGAGGGCGGCGGCGGCGATGCCCGGTTTTAGCATGGGCAGGGTGACCAGTTTGAAAGCTTGCCATTCGTTGGCGCCGAGATCGAGCGCGGCTTCTTCAAGGGCCGGTTCGGCGGTGCGGAGACGGGCCATGACGACCAGCAGGACGTAGGCGATGGAGAAAGCCACGTGGGCGAGGATGACGGTGTGCATACCGAGCTGGACGTGCCAGAAGCGGAAGACCCATTGGAAGAACGCCAGCAGGGCGATGCCGGTGACGATTTCGGGAGTGACGAGGGAGAGATAGAGGGAGCCGCTGAGCCATTTGGAGCCACGTTTCCAGAGGCCGTAGGCGCAGAGGGTGCCGATGACGGTGGAGAGGACTGTTGAGGCCAGGGCGATGACGAGGCTGTTCCAGGCGGCTTCGGCGAGTTGGGTATCGGCGAACATTTGCCGGTACCATTCGAGCGAGAAGCCCTCCCAGACGGTGAATTTGGAGCTATTGAAACTGAAGGCGCAGAGGAGCAGCAATGGCACGTGGAGGAAGGCGTAGACTAGGGCGGCGAAGAGGCCGAGGAAGCGACTTTGTTTCATAGTGCTGCTTCTCCGTCCTGGCGCAGGAGGGTGACGAGGAGGACCATGACCAGAGCCATTAAGGCAAGGGAGATGGCGGCGCCGAACGGCCAATCGCGCGCGGTTGTGAACTGGTTCTGGATGAGGTTGCCGATCATGATGCTTTTACCGCCGCCGAGTAGATCCGGGGTCAGGTAGGCGCCGAGGCAGGGGATGAAGACGAGCACGCCGGCGGCGCGGAGGCCGGGGGCGCAGAGGGGGATGACGATTTTGTAGAGCGCTTGCCAGGGGGTGGCACCGAGATCGGCCGCGGCTTCGAGGAGGGTTTTGTCGAGACGGTCGAGGTTGCTGAATAGGGGGAGCACGGCGAAGGGGAGATAGCCATAGACGAGGCCGACGACGACGGCGGTTTCGTTGTAGAGGAGCGGGAGGGGTTCGTTGATGATGTGGAGCGAGGTGAGGATGGTGTTGATGAAACCGGTGTCGCGGAGGAGGAACATCCAGGCGTAGGTGCGGACGAGGAAACTGGTCCAGAAGGGGAGGATGACGAGGTAGAGGTAGAGGCCTTTGGCGCGGTCGCTGGCGCGGGAGATGAAGAGGGCCAGCGGGAAGGCGATGAGCAGGCAGAGGATGGTTGCGAGCGTGGACATGACGAGGGAGCGCCAGAGGATGATGCCGTAGAGAGGATCGAAGAGGCGCTGATAGTTTTCGAGTGTCCAGGGGCCGACGACGCCGCCGTAGACGCCGCGGGTGAGAAAGCTGTAAGCGATGATGATCGACAGCGGAATGAGGAACAGGATGACCGTGAAGGCCGCGGACGGGGCGAGGAAGATCGTTCGGAGGCGGTTCATTCGCGCACCGGGAGTTCATCGGCGGGGTGCCAGTAGACGTGGACGGATTCGCCGGGGGCGAAGGGCTCCTCGTTGAAGGGGACCTGGGCGGTGATGGCTGCGCCTTTTTCCGTAGTGGTTTCGATGTGGAAGCAGTCGCCGAGGAAGGTGGAAGTGACGACTTTGGCGGTTATGGATTTGGCCGTTGGGTCTGGTTTCTGGCGCGAGATTCTGGTGGATTCGGGGCGGATGCCGATGCCATCGACCCAGTTGACGGCGCCGAGGAAGCCGGCGACGAAGCGGGAGGCGGGAGCGAGATAGATTTCCTGCGGGGTACCGATTTGTTCGATTTTCCCTTTGTTCATGACGGCAATTTGGTCTGACAGGGAGAGGGCTTCTTCCTGATCGTGGGTGATGAAGAGGAAGGTAATGCCAAGTTGTTTTTGGAGCTGTTTGAGTTCGAGGCGGACTCGCTTGCGGAGGGCGGGATCGAGGGCGGAGAGGGGTTCGTCGAGGAGGAGGAGTTCGGGTTCGACGACGAGCGCGCGGGCGAGCGCGGTGCGTTGCTTTTCGCCGCCGGAGAGGTTGGCGGGGAGACGGTCGGCGCGTTGTTCGAGGCCGACGAGTTCCAGCATGCGCTTTACTTTGGGGGCGATTTCGGCGGGTTTTTCGCCGCGGCGTTCGAGGCCGAAGGCTATATTTTGCGCGGCGGTGAGATGTGGGAAGAGGGCGTAGCTTTGGAAGACGGTGGTGACGGGGCGCTCATAGGGGCGAAGGCCGTTCAAGCGTTTGCCGTTGAGATTGATGTCGCCTGAGTCTGGTTCGGCGAAGCCGGCGATCATGCGGAGGATGGTGGTTTTCCCGCAGCCGGAGGGGCCCAAAAGCGAGTAAAAACAGCCCTTGGGAACGTTGAGGGAGATGCCATCGACGACCTTGTGGGAGGGGAAGGATTTGTTGAGAGCCGTGAGGGCGAGGGCGTTTTCCATTGCGGGGTTCAATAGGGTACTTTAGCGGAAAAACGGCGCCAGGCGAGGAAGGGGTCGTTGGCGCCGGGGATTGGGGTTGCGTGCATGGGGATTTGGCGTTGGGTTGGGGGGAGGGCGAGTTGCTGGTAGAAGTGCGCGTCGTCGAAGCCGGCGGCGGCGGCTTCGAGCTGGGTGGCGGCGTAGTAGATGCGGTCCAGGCGGGCCCAGAAGATGGCGCCGAGGCACATGGGGCAGGGTTCGCAGCTGGCGTAGATTTCGCAGCCGGAGAGGTCGTGGCTGTTGAGTTTTGTGGCGGCGCGGCGGATGGCGGTGACTTCGGCGTGGGCGGTGGGGTCGTGGGTGGAGGTGACCAGGTTGGCGCCTTCGGCGACGAGTTCCCCGCCCTTTACGACGACGGCGCCGAAGGGGCCGCCGCCGTTTTCGACGTTTGCCACGGCGAGGGAGACGGCGCGGCGCAGCCAGAGGGCCGGATCGGGGGATAGAGGCATCTCGTTGTTATCATAGGGGAAATGGCAGAGCGCAACATTGTGGCCGTGCAAAGCGCACCGGGGGCGGCGCGGCTGGGCGCGTTGACGGAGCGGCTGGAAGGGTCGTTGCGGGGAAAGGCGGAGGTGGTTCGGCTCAGCCTGGCTTGCCTGCTTTCGCGGGGGCATTTGTTGATCGAAGACGTGCCGGGGGTGGGAAAAACCACGTTGGCGAATGCGCTCGCGCGGGCGGTGGATTGCGGGTTTCACCGGTTGCAGTTTACGGCCGATATGCTGCCGGCGGATGTGACGGGCGTGAGTGTTTTTAACACTCACACGAACGAGTTTGAGTTTAAGCCGGGGCCCGTTTTTACGAACTTTTTGCTGGCCGATGAGATTAATCGGGCGACGCCGAAGACGCAGTCCGCGTTGCTGGAGGCGATGAACGAGGGGCAGGTGAGCGTCGATGGGCAGACGTATCCGCTGGGGAGCCCGTTCATGGTGCTAGCGACACAGAATCCGTTGGAACATCACGGGACGTATCCTCTGCCGGAATCGCAGTTGGACCGGTTCCTGATGCGTTTGCGGATTGGGTATCCGGACGCGGCCAATGAGCGGGAAATTTTGCGGCGGGGGCCGGGCGACCGCCAAGCGCACGCGCCGGCGCTGTTGACGGGCGCGGAGGTGTTGGAGTTGCAGGCGGAGGCGGAGCAGGTGCGCGTGGATGAGGCGATTATCGACTACATCCTGGCCATTGTTGAGCGGACGCGGACGCATGAATCGTTGACGCTGGGCGTGAGCCCGCGCGGGGCGCAGGCGTTGTATCGCGCGGCGCAGGCGATGGCGTTGCTGGACGGGCGGACGTATGCAACACCGGACGATGTGAAGCGACTGGCGGTGCCGGTGTTCGCGCACCGGGTGGCGTTGTCGACTCGTGTGGCGGCGGCGCAGCGGACGGCGACTGCGGCGGAGCGGATTATTGAGGAGATTTTGACTTTGACTGAGGTGCCGCTGTAGGTTTGCGGGGCTTGGTGTAGTGGGGTTGCTGGCTGGCGATTAAGGCGGCGATGACCAGGATCGAGCCGAGGATGGGGAACCAGTCACCGGCGGCGGAGAAGAGCGTAACGCTGTTGACGAAGCCGAAGGCGACGCGGGCGGAGCGGGCATCGAAGGATGGGAGTTCTTCGCGGATGTTGCCCGCGGGATCGATGACGGCGGTGATGCCGTTATTGGTGGCGCGGATGATCCAGCGGCGGTTTTCGGCGGCGCGCATGCGGACCAGTTGGAGGTGCTGTTCGCGGGCGGGGGTTTGGAAGAAGTAGCCGTCGTTGGAGATGTTGAAGAATACGTTGGCACCGGCGCGGGCGAAGTCGCGGACGTGGTGGCCGACGGCGGATTCGTAGCAGATGAATGTGCCGGCTTTCCAGAGGCCCACCGGCATGAGGGCGAGTTCGCGACCGGGGGTGTAGGCGCCGACTTCGTCGGAGACCTGGTTGACGAATTGGAATGGCCCGGGGACGTATTCGCCGAAGGGGACGAGGAACATCTTGTCGTAGCGGATGTTGGATGGAACTTGCTGGGCGGAGTTGCGGGGGGCGCCTTTGGCATCGCGCCAGATGGAGCCGAGGATGACGGGGGCGTTGGCGGCTTTTTGAACTTCGGCGACGCGGGATTGGAGATCGGTATCGGTGTCGTAGAACATGGGGCCGGGGGTTTCGGGCCAGAGGACGACATCGACGGGACCATCGGCGAGGGCTTTGTGGGAGAGGGCGGCGAGGTTGGATTTGGCGGCGATGTAGGAGTCGCGGGTCCATTCGTCGGCAGTGGGGAGATTGGGCTGGACGACGACGGCGTGGGCGGTGGGACGCTCAGACGGGAGCGGGGGGAGGGCGGCGGGGAGAATGGTGATCACGGCCCAGAGGGCGTGGTTGCGCGGCTGTTTGAGCAACATGGCGGCGAAGCAGGCCGCGGTGAGGGCGAACAGGAACGAGAGGCCGTAGACGCCTGTGAAGGGAGCCAGGCGGAGCGGCATGGACATGTTGATACCTGCGTCGCCGAGCATGAGCCAGCCGAAGAGGGTGAGCGGCTCCTGGGTTCGTTCGAGAACTGCCCAGAGCAGAGCGATGGCCGGGGGACCGTACCAGTGGCGGACGAGGACGCCGGCGAGGAGGCTGAAAACGCCGTAGTGGATGGATTTGGCAAGGCAGAAGAGGGCGAGGGTACCCCAGCCGCCGAAGCTGCCCATGCCGCCGTGGAAGGAGAGAACGGGGGCGATCCACCAGCAGACGCCGGCCCAGAGGACGAGGCCGGATAGATAGCCCAGGGCAAAGCGACCGGCGGGGCGGAATTCGGTGCCGAGGGCCAGGATGAGCGGGGTGAGCGCTAATGGGGCGAGGGGCGCCAGATGGAACGGGGGATAGAGCAGGACAAGTAGGAGTCCGGAGAGGAGCGCGAGCAGGACGCGGATGGTCACGCTAGTGCGAAGTGGCCTGCTCATTGACGAGGTCAGCCATGTAGCTGGAGCGGACAAAGGGGCCGCTGAACACCATTTGGAACCCGATGGACATGCCGTAGGTTTGATAGGCCGCGAACTTTTCGGGGGTCACGTATTCGGCGACGGCGAGGTTGCGGCGGGTGGGTTGGAGATATTGGCCGATGGTGGCGACGTGGGCGTCGGACTGGCGGAGGTCGCGCAGGAGTTGTGCTACCTCTTCGACGGTTTCGCCGAGGCCGACCATAAGGCCTGACTTCGTGAGAATGTCGGGACGGTATTGGCGGGCGAAGGCCAGGACGTCGAGCGACTGTTGGTAATCGGCCTGGGGACGGACGCGGCGGTAGAGGCGCGAGACGGTTTCCATGTTGTGGTTGTAGACGTCAGGGCCGGAGTCGAGGACGCGTGCGACGGCGTCGGTATCGCCACAGAAGTCCGGAGTGAGAACTTCGATTTTGGCTTGCGGGAGGGCCTTGCGGACTTCGCGAACGGTTTCGGCCCAGTGGTGGGAGCCGCCATCGGGGAGTTCGTCCCGGTTGACACTAGTGATGACGACGTACTTCAAGTCCATTTGCCGGGCCATGTCGGCGACGTGGGCGGGTTCGGCGGCGTCGAGGGTGAACTCCTTCTTGGCTGGGTTGCCTTTCGGCACCGAGCAGAAGCCGCAACCGCGGGTGCAGAGGTTGCCGAGGATCATGAAAGTAGCCGCGCCGCGATGGAAGCACTCGTGGATATTCGGGCAACGCGCGGACTCGCAGACCGTGTGGAGGTTGCGCTCGCGCATGCGGCGTTTGAGCAGGTGCACCGATTCGAAATGGGTGTCCGATTTGCGCAGCCACTCCGGGAGGCGTGGCCGCGCGCCATCAATCTGAACGAAATCGCTCACCTTAGAATTTTCGCAGGATCGCGCCTTCGACGCCGATTTTCTTTAACTTCATTTTGGTATCGGCTACGGCTTCGGAACTCTTGAGCGGCCCGATGACGACGCGGAAAAGGGTGGGCGAGGAGCTGGGCGTGATGACTGCCGGGAAGCCCTGCTTGCGATAGGCTTCGGCCATGCCGGTGGCGCCGGGACGGTCGATGGCGGCTACCTGGAGATACTGACCGGGGGTGGGTGCCTGCTGGAAGAGGCCGCCGGCGGATTCAACGGGAGGGACGGGCGGGGGATCCTTCTTTTTGGGCTCCTCTTTCTTTTTCTCCGGTTCCTTCTTCGCCGTTTCCTTTTTCGGTTCTTCCTTCTTGGGCTCTTCCTTTTTCTTCGGTTCTTCCTTCTTTTCCGGTTCTTTCTTCGCCGGTTCGACCGTTACCGGTTCGACGGGAACGGGTTTTTCGGTGGACGGATTGGGCTTGGAGGTGACGGTGCCAGAGGTGGGGTCCACCGTGACAGGCGGGATTTTGCCGGCCGAGGCAATCTGCTGCTTGGCGGCGGCCAGGCGAATTTTGTCTTCGCTCGGGTTGTTGCGGCCCACTATGTAGCCCATCGTGAAGAACACGCCGAGCAGAACCACCAGGATGAACAGTACGCTCAGCAACTGCTTGTTGCCGAGCACCAGTTCCATTTCGCCATCTTCGTTACGAGGCATGCCCGTCACCTCCTCTATCTCTATTCACTACTGAGAATATATCAAACAACTTACTGTAATAATGTTTTGTTGCTCACGGCCCGGGCGGCGATGCGGAGGAGAAGAAAAGCCGCAGCCGGGGCAAGGGTGGCGGCGCAGGCCGAGAACCAGTGGACCGCGCCGGGGATGAGGGCGCGGCAGAGCCACGGGACGAAGGCGAGGGCGAGCCAGCCGAGGGCAGGGGGCAGCCAGCCGTAGCCGGCGGCGATGGTGAGAGAGACGGCCAGGACAATCGCCGCCGCGGGCAGCGGTTGAGCGGCGAGGAGCGACAGGCGATAGGCGCCGCAGATGAGGCAGAC
>CAMATG010000302.1 GCA_945860645.1 Candidatus Sulfopaludibacter sp. SbA3
GCGTCCCCGTCGACAGCCAGGGCCGCATGCGCGCCGACGCCCTCCCGCCCCTCAACGAAACGACCATCGTCTGCATCCAGGCCGGCAACGTCAACACCGGCGCCTTCGACCCGGCAAAGGAAATCTGCGAAGCCGCCCACGAGGCCGGCGCCTGGGTCCACGTCGATGGCGCCTTCGGCCTCTTCGCCGCCATGTCGCCCCAATACCGCCATCTCACCGCCGGCTTCGAACAAGCCGACTCCTGGGCCACCGATGGCCACAAATGGCCCAACGTCGGCTACGACTGCGGCCTCGCCTTCGTCCGCCACGCCGAAGTCCTCCGCGCAGCCATGACCATGAACGCGGCCTACCTCCCCCCCGGCGCCCACCGCGATCCCTGCCACTACACTCCGGAGATGTCCCGGCGCGCCCGCGGCGTCGAACTCTGGGCCGCCATCCGCGCCCAGGGCCGCACCGGCATGGCCGCGCTCATCGAACGTACCTGCAGCCACGCCCGCCGCTTCGCCGACGCCCTCCGCGCCGCCGGCCACACCGTGTTGAACGATGTGGTGCTCAATCAAGTCCTCGTCAGCTTCGGCACCCCGGAACAAACCCTGACGGTAATGCGCCGCATCCAAGCAGAAGGCGTCTGCTGGTGCGGCGAAACCGAATGGCAGGGCCACGTCGCCATGCGCATCAGCGTCTCCTCCTGGGCCACCACCGAAGCCGACGTCGACGCCGCCCTCGCCAGCATTCTCAAAGCGTAGGCCCTACCCCGCCTTAATCCGTTTCAACTCCGCCTTCGCCGCCTCAAAATCCGGCTGCAGCCGAATCGCAATCGTCAACTCCCGCACCGCGTCCGCCTTCCGCCCCTCTTTCGTGTACAACGACGCCAACAACATCCGCGTCTGCGCATGCGTCGGCTGCCGCCCCTCCGGATTCCCCGAAAGGTAATGGTTCAAATACTGCTCCGCCCGCCGGAAATCCCGCCCCACGTCCACCAACCCATTCGCCGCAAAATAATAAGGCGCAAAATCATCCGGCACCGCCTTCGCAGCCCGCCCCAACAACGCCTCCAAATCACCAAACCTCTGCCCCGCCGCGTAAACATACGCTAGAGCCTCATACCCCGCCGCCGCCGCCGGGTCCATCCGGATCGCCTCCAAAGCAGCCGCCTCCGCCTTGTCCAACTTCTTCCCCTTCGCCGTGCAACAGTAAAACCGCGCCAGCGAAATCCGCGCCCGGTAAAACTTCGGATCCGCCTTCACCGCCCCCAACAACCACCGCTCAATCGCCGCATCGTCCCCCGAATCCTGCAGCAACCGAGCATGCGCCAAATTCCCCCACACCGGCAACGTCGCCACAATCTGATCGGCCACTTTCACAGCCTTCTTCTTATCGCCCCCCGCAATCCCCGGCGCCTTCCAACTGAACATCATCTGCACCAGCAGCGCGTCCAAATTATTCGGGTTAATCGCCAACGCCGCGTCCAGCGCCTTCTTCATCCGCCGCACATGGCCCAACGCCGCAATCGGCCCCGTCCGGTCCGCCAAAAATGCCGACGCCTCAGCCAACTGCGCCTGCGCCCCCGGGTTCCCCGAATCCAGCGCCACCGCCCGCTCCGCCTCCAACAACGCCCCGTAATGGTCCCCGAAGCTCGACTTGATCTTCGACATCCACAGCCGCGCCGCCGCGTCGTTCGGATTCGCCTTCAGCTTTTCCTCGGTCATCTGCCGCAGCCGCTTCCAATGCCCGGCCTCCATAATCGCGTCCCACTGCGGATTGGCGCCCGTCTGCCCAAACAGAACCGCGCCCATCAAAAGAAGAAAAGAAAGAACACGCACTACCCTTCAGTGTAACTTGACCCGCCCGAAATTCACCGTTACGCCCACGAACATCTGATGATCCCGATTCACCCCGCGCCAGTCAATTTGCTGAACAACAACGTTCGCCGCCACCCGCCCTGTCACCTCCCATTCCAGCCCCTCAAACGTCGACCACGCCACCGCCGTCCTACTCGCCTGTTCACGCAGTAAATTCCCATTCACCGTCAACTTCCCCCGCCATCCCGCGCTCCCCAGCCGCACCCCGCCGCCCAGCCCAATCGCCGCCACATCCGCCGGCGTCCCCGCACCCGGCAGCGTCGCCTTGCTCCACCCCGCCGTCGCGCCCACGCTTCCCAACCCCCGGTCGTACCGCGTCACCACCGTCCCGCCCCCGCGCAACCCGCTCCCGTCCTGCCGCACAATCGTCACCGCCGGCCCCGCGCTCACGTTCCAATGCAACCCGTCCAACAGCAACGAATTCGCCGCCCCGGTAAACTTTACCAACGCCGGGTCCACCCCGAACCCCGCGCCAATCTCCATCTCCAACGTGCCCGGCTCCGTAATCAGCCGGTTCACATGCACCCGGTTCCGCGTCCCGATCGATTGTGCCTGATGATGGAACCGCCGCAACCGCGCCTCCGCCACGCCGCCCGCCAGCAGCAAAATGAGCACCAGTAAACTACTTAATCGCAATCGTGACACTCTCGCTCGGCTCCACCCCGAACGGCCCGTCCATCCCGCCAATCCGCAACGGCACCGCCGCGCCCGATCGCGCCGTCAACGGAATCCGCACATTCATCTGCAACACCCCCGCCACCAACCCCGGCGCCCCGCCCGCATACAGCACCTCCGCCACCCGGCCATCCACCTGCGCCAGAATCCGCAACTGCGGCCGCGGCAACGGCTCCCCCGTCACTTTTCCGTCCACTCCATCAGGCGTCGTCCGCCCCTCGCCCGTCCCATACAGCACAACAATCGACCCCTTCTCCGCCGGGTTCTCCGGCGTGTTCAGCGTCCCGTCCTGGTTCAGCACCGCCCCCGCGCCCCGCCCCGACGAGTTCTGTGTGAACACTCCCACCACCGCCGGCGCAACCCACAACACCAACGGATTCGACCGCAGCCCCTGATAATCCACCTGCACCACCGTCCGCCCGTTCGGCGCCACCCCGTAGGGAACCACCGCGCTCAACTGCTTCGCCGAAACATACAACAACGGCGCCGGCACCCCGTCAAACAGCACCCGTACGCCAGCCAGAAACGTGTCCACCCGCCCATCTGCCGTCAGCCGCAACGTCGTCAATGCCGCCGGCCCAATCTCGTTGCCAAACAACACCACCACCTGCCCCGGCGCCACCACCCCCGTCGACGAAGTCTGATAGCTCGCCGCGCTCACCACCGATCCCAACACCATCGAACTTCGAGACGTGAAATCGAACTTCGCCACAAACGGCGCCACGAACTCCGTTCGGTCCGCTGGCTCCATCGTCCCCAGCGTACGCGGAAAATCCAGCGACCTCGACGCGCCGCCGACAAACAAATTCCCCGCCCCGTCCAGCGCAAGATCGGTCAGTTCGTTATCCGCGCTCCCGCCGAAATAGGTGCCATACGTAATCGCCGACCCGTCCCCGTTCACCCGCGCCACAAACCCAGCCGACGCCGTCGCCCCCGCCCCCCGCCGCCGCAATCCCAGCCCCGTTTGAAATCCGTCCCCAGTCACCGGAAAGTCCGTCGAACTTGTCGTGCCCCCCACGTACGCATTCCCTTGCCCGTCCACGACAACGGCGTTCGCCGATTCCTCACCACTCCCGCCCACCAACGTCGAATACGCAAACGCCCCCACCGGACTCACCTTCGTCACAAACGCCTACGTCCGGGTCCCCGTCCGCCGCGCCGCCTGCGCCGTCACCGGGTAGTTCGGCGAATCGGTGAACCCGGCTAGATACGCGTTCCCGCCCGCATCCACAGCCAACCCAAACGCGGCGTCCAAGCCACTCCCCCCGGCCAGCGTCGCGTACACCATCCCATTGCCCGCCGCGTTCAGTTTCACCAAAAAGACATCGCTCCCCCCGCCGCCATACGCGCCCTGCCCCGCCCCCGCGCTCCGCGGAAACCCCGTCGAATCGGTCTGCCCGGCCACATACACCGCGCCCGTGCCATCCACCGCAACCGCCATCCCGGCGTCCGTCCCCGCCGCCCCCACGAATGTCGAAAACACAAGCGCCGAACCCAGCACATCAAACTTCGCCACAAACCCATCCATCAGCCCGCCGGCGTACGCCCTCTGCCACGCCCCGCTCGTCACCGGAAAATTGCGCGACGCCGTCCCGCCGGTCACATACGCGCTCCCCGCCCCGTCCACCGCAATGTCCGGTAGGCCAGCGGAGACGTCCTCGTCCTGCGCCCCGCCCAGGTAGCTCGAGTATTGGAGCGCCGTGCCCGCCGGGTTGAGCTTCGAAACAAACAGATCCATCCCGCCCCGGTTGATCGGTTGCACCGTCCCCGCCGTCACCGGAAAATTGGTACTGTTCGTCGTCCCCACCACGTACGCGCTCCCTCCGCGGTCCACCGCAACGCGAACGCCCAACGTGCGAACAGCCCCGCCGCTTTCCGTCTGCGTCCCCGTCATAAAGGTGGCGTAGAGCAACTCAGTACCCGCCGGATTCAGCTTCGCCACAAACGCCGCCCGCCCCGCATTCAGCGTGGGTTGCAACGCCCCCACCGTGCGAAACACGCTGCCCGTCTCGCCAGTCACATACGTGTTCCCCGCCGCGTCCACCGCCACGCCCAGCACGGTCGCGCTCGATGCCGCAAGCAGCGTCGAATACGCCAGCACCGGATCAATCACCAGCCCCCGCCTCCGGTCAAACCGTCCCACCGCGAACCCCACCGTCCCGTCCCCATGCACCCGATACGCCCCCTCCACCGGAACCCGCTCCGCCCCTGCCATCTGGTAGAGCACCGGCTTCCGCAAACGCACCTCGCCCAGCACCAGATCGCCCTCTGCATCCACCCGCAGCCTTGCCCCCGCAAACCGCAACCGGATCCCGCCCGGGTCCGCCCCAGCCGCCACCAGAAAATCAAACTCCACCTGCCGCCCCTGCACGTAATAATCCACGTCCACGCCCGCATAAACGCCCCGCGCCCGAACCCGCCGGTAGTGCGCAACCCCCGTCCGCCACTCCCGCGGATCATTCCCAATCAGATAATTGCTCTTCCCGGGGAGCGCCTCCACGCCCGCCATCGCCGCGTCCCCACGCACGCCCACAATGGACATCGACACCGTCCCGCCACCGGCGTGAAACTCCGCCCGCCCCGGCGTCAGCCGCAGCCCGGAAGCCGCAAACGCGCCCGGCCCGTCGGCCTCAAAGTGCAACGGCAAATCGCGCAACGCCGTGCCGCCAAAACACGCCGGAATCAGAAGAAGGAGAAAGGTCCGCATAATCTACTCCGCTCGAAAACAGTACAACGCCCCACGCGTCCGCACATACATCCGGTCATCCACAAACGCCGGCGTCGCAAACACCGGCTCGTCCATATCGTTCACCGCCAGCGGCTCCCACTGCGCCCCGGCCTTCAATACGGTCCCCACGCCGCTCTGGCTGAACAAATAGACCTTCCCCGCCGCCATCACCGGCGACGAGTAATAGGTGTCCAGCGCCCCCGCCAATCGCCCCTGCTTCAAGATCTCCCCAGTCTTCGCATCGACGGACGAAAAGATCCCCCCATCCTTCACCAAATAGACCACCCCGC
Source organism: Candidatus Sulfopaludibacter sp. SbA3 (assembly GCA_945860645.1). Lineage (GTDB taxonomy): Bacteria > Acidobacteriota > Terriglobia > Bryobacterales > Bryobacteraceae. The sequence continues at coordinate 5,556 of CAMATG010000302.1, forward strand.
CCGCCACCAGTGGCGACGGCACATTCGGCAAAAACTTCTGCATCCGCCACACCACCGCGGTGCCCGTCAGATCCCCGCGCCCTCCATGCCGAATGGCCAGCAGCGTATTCCGCGCCGCCCGCCGCGCCCGGTAAAACTCCCAGTCCCGCGGCGCCAGATACCCCTTCCCATCCAGGTCCAGCAGATAGAAACTCTTCTGCATCTTCGGGTCAATCTCGTCCTGCACAATCCGCCCATCCTTGTTCGCGTCATAAAGCCCCAACGCCTCCGTCCAAGTGGGCGTCTCCGTCGGCGCCTCCGCCTCGCCCCCGCCCTCCCAGCCGTGCACATAAATCACGCCATCGGCCATCACTGGCAGCGACTTCGGCTGCCACGAAAACCCACGCACCCACCACAGCTTCTCGCCCGTCGCCGCGTTATACCCGGTCACCTGGTAAGCCCCCGGCACAATCAACTCATCCGGCCCCGACTTCGGCGTCAACACCACCGGCGTCACATAACTCCGCGTCACCTCCGACCGGTCCACCCGCCACCGCTCCTTCCCCGTGTTCTTATCCAATGCCACCAAAAACGAACCCGCGTCCTGATCGCAAACCAGAATCACCAGGTCTTTATAGACAATCGGCGAAGACCCATGCCCATTGACGTTGTTGAACGGTCCCAACGGCGCCCGCCACCGCTCCGCCCCGTCTTTCGTATACGACAACAAACCATAATCCGCAAAGAAGATAAAGACACTCTTCCCATCGGTAGCGGCCGTTGGCGAAGCCGGCGAATTCACTTTCTGATACCGTTCAATCCGCGGCCGCGGCGCCTCCCGCCGCCACAGAATCTTCCCCGTCTTCCGATCCAGGCAAAGGGTAAACAACTTCCCGCCCTCATCCCGGACTTTATCCCCACGCCCGGCATCAACGCGTTCGCCACCCTCGGCCCCCGTCAAAAAAATAAGGTCGCCCGTAATGACCGGCGAAGAATGTCCAAACGGCAACGCCGTCTTCCACACAACATTCGTCGAAGGCCCAAACGCCACCGGAGCCTTGGCGACATCGGCCACCCCCGACCCATTGACGCCGCGAAACATGGGCCACTCGCCCGCCGTCGCCACCACAGCCACCGCCAGTAAAATCCGCATCCCGCCATCCTACCGGAAAAGTGGGATACAAAAGATCCATGGCGAAGCTCGTATTCGGAATGAACCAGTCGCTCGACGGGTACGTCGACCACATGGAGTTTGCCCCATGCCAGACGCTCTTCCGCCACCTCATCCAGGAGGCGCAGGGGCAGGCGGGCAGTATATAAGGCCAAAAAATGTACGAGATCATGCGCTACTGGGATGACATTCATACAGAATGGGATGCGGATCGGCGCGCCTTCGCGGCGGCCTGGCGGAACCAGCACAGATGGGTCGTCTCGCGATCGCTGCAGTCGGTCGGCCCCAACGCCAACTTGGTTGGGCCTGACCTGGCGCGTGCCATCCGCGAGTTGAAGGCCGCGCTCTCAGAATCAGGAGAAGACGGCCGTTACCGGGAGGGCTTCGACGTCGATCACCAAGAGGCCGGGGCCGCTTCCATTCAACGGCATTTCGACCGAGTAGCCGACATCATTCCGGCCGGCCTGCAACATGATCTGGAAGACCATCAAACCGTCCCGCTCATGAAACGTAGGGGGAACCTCCAGGCTATGCCGGTCCTGGCCACCCGCGGAAATCGTGAGACGCAAACCAGGCGTGAAATGGCGGTAGTGCGTCAATAACCAATAACTACCTCGGGCAGGCGCGTCGATTTGCACGACGGACGGGCCGGGCGGGGCGAAACGGATCCCCGCCGGAAGGCGGAGATTTGGGTACGGTCCTTCCGGGGAAGTGAAGCCCTGGCCGAGTTGGCAAGTCACCATTCGGTGTCCT